>NZ_CP044544.1 GCF_008932115.1 Bradyrhizobium betae | reverse complement strand
TCTTCTGGTCGGACGTCCAGCACGGTGACGAGCCCATCCCGCAGCCGTGCAGCAGGTCCTCCCGTAACACAGGCTCCAGAGCGTCGCGGGCGCGGAAAATAGTCTGCCATGACACGTTCCACCTCGGCCACGTTCCGCTCGCCTACGCGGCCGAGCGCCTGCATCAGATCGACCACCTCGGCGTCGCCGGCAAGACGGTAGAGCACTTGCTTGCCGCGGCGATGCGTCTCGACGAGACGTGCACGCCGAAGGATCTGCAGATGGCGCGACGTGTTGGCAAAGTTAAGGTTCGCCCGCACGGAGAGCTGCTCGACGCTCCGTTCTCCCTGAGCGATGTGCTCCAGCAACTCCAGCCTGTGGACGTGACCGAGCGCTTGGGCCACCTCCGCGAGGCTAGCGAAAATCGCCTGTTTTGGTCCGGTGCTTGACACGACCTCTCCTCAATGAAACGTTCAGCAGATCGATTGAGTGTTTCTAGCCCGTTGAAATGAGGAGCACAAGACCATGATCCTTCGTCAGTTCCTGCATCAGGACCCCGTCGGCATCTCCTATCTCTTCGGTTGCGGCGGCCGCGCTGCCGGTGCCGTGGTCGATCCCGTCGGCGCGATCGAACCGTATCTGCGCGTGGCGGAAGCAGCTGGGGTTCGCATTCAATTCGTGATCGACACCCACATTCATGCCGACCACCTCTCCGCGGGCCGACAGCTCGCAGAGGCTGCGGGCGCCGAATATGTTCTTCCTCGCGGGCGAACGTTTCATTCCCGTTCAAGGCCGTGCGCGACGACGACGTGCTGCCGCTCGGCAACGTCGAAGTCCGGGTGTTGCACACGCCGGGCCATACGCCGGAACATATCTGTCTGCTCGTCAGTGATCGCACACGCGCCGACGAGCCTTGGTTTGTGTTGACCGGGGCACACGCTGATGGTTGGCGACCTCGGCCGGACCGAACTCGCCGTCACCGCTGAACAGGGAGCCAGAGATCTCTTCCAGAGCATCCGCCGGCTGAAGACCCTCCCCGATTACGTTGACGTGCTCCCGGGCGCTTATGCCGGCTCGGTCTGTGGCCGGCGCCTTAGCGGCAAGCCTTGGTCGAGCATCGGATTCGAGAAGCGTCACAATGAGGCGTTCCGGATCGAGGATGACTCCGAGTTCGTCCGCTTCATGCTCGCCGAGATCCCGCCGGCGCCTCCCGAGGCAGCTGCGCTCAGGGCCGCCAATTCCGCCTCAACGGCCGCGGCCGCCTGACCATGGCTGAGGCGAAGACTCCTCCGCAGCCAACGGATTCAGCGGTCAGACTTGGGCTGCGTGAGAACTGGCGACAGTTCGCTCTCCTTATCCTGGGTCAACGCCTTCGTTGGCGGCATGGTCGGATTGGAGCGCACGGTCGTACCGCTGCTCGGTTCGGAAGACTTCAAGCTCGCCTCGACCACCGTCATCGCCTCTTTCATCGCAAGCTTCGGCATCTCAAAGGCGTTCACGAACCTGGTGTCCGGACAACTGGCGGACAGCTGGGGCCGCAAGCGGGTCCTGATCCTCGGCTGGGTGATCGGCCTGCCGGTCCCTTCCTGATCATCTGGGCACCGAGCTGGAGCTGGATCGTCAGCGCCAACGTGCTCCTCGGCATCAGCCAGGGTTTCGCCTGGTCGATGACCGTCATCATGAAGATCGATCTCGTCGGCCCGAAATCCCGCGGCTCGCTGTCGGTCTTAATGAATTCGCCGGCTATCTAATGGTCGGCTTGACCGCCTTCCTGACGGGCTGGATTGCCTCAGAGACGGGAGCGCTTCGCCCGGAGCCGTTCTATCTCGGCATTGGCTACGCCGTGCTTGGACTCGGGCTGTCGGTTCTGCTCGTCCGCGACACCAGCGAGCATGTCCGGCTGGAGGCAGGCAATCATCCGAAAGTCGATCCGGTCGGGTTCAAGGAGGTATTCATGCGCACCTCCTTTCGCGACCGCAATCTGTTCGCCGCCTGCCAGGCCGGACTGGTCAACAACCTCAACGACGGCATGAGCTGGGCGATCTTCCCGCTCTTCTTCGCGCGCGCGGGCTCGGCGTCGAGCCCATTGGCGTGCTGAAGGCCGTCTACCCCGGTGTCTGGGGCGTGATGCAGACGATCACCGGTCCACTTAGTGATCGCCTCGGCCGCAAAGGGCTGATCGTCTGGGGCATGTGGCTGCAGGCCGCCGCGCTGTTCATGGTCGCCGCATTGAACGGCTTCGGCTGGTGGCTCGGCGCCAGCATGCTGCTTGGGCTCGGCACGGCGATGGTCTACCCGACCCTGCTCGCTGCAATCTCGGATGTCGCGCATCCAACCTGGCGAGCCCGTTCACTCAGCATCTACCGGTTCTGGCGCGACCTCGGCTACGCGGTCGCGCGCGCTTGCTGGTTTGATCGGCGATGCGTTTGGTCTTGCCTGGGCGATTGCCGGCGTCGGTCTGCTCACCTTTCTCTCAGGGGTCATCGTGGCGGTCGCGATGCAAGAGGCCAAGGCGTAACGTCATTTCGGCGACGACTTCCGCCTTCCGGGCTCTCTGTGGAACGCTTCGGGCGTTCGACGCCTCGCACAAACCATTCTGTGTGGCAACGTCAGACGAACATCACTCCGAGCACGCTGGATATCCGCGGATCTCGGCGGCACACTCGAGTTCGCGAGCAACCCGCGGACCGGTCAGTGATGCGTCGACGACAAGGCCGAAGCATTCGCGAGGTGCTGAGGAAAACTCGCTTTGCGCTCTTCCATAATCCGACTGAAACTCCATCGACTGCGGCGCTGATATCTCGCCTACCGTGTCGTGTTGGATGGCGTCGAGATAGGATCGTTTCCACTCCAGGATGGAGCGTTCCGTGAGACGAGCCTCTTAAAGAAGGAGAGAAGCGGCCGTTCTAACAAATGATAGGCGCAAATGCCGATAACCGCGCTTCCAACGAAACCGGCGACCACAAAGATGCTTGGCACAAACTGATAGTTCTGTAGACCGAGCGCAAAAACCAGGCTTTTGAGAGCGGCTAAGGAAAGGCTGTGGGTGAGATAGATAGAGTAAGACGCGGCGCCCAACAGAGATAGTAGACGATTATCGCGTGCGCGGTCGGCTCAAGGCTGACAAATCCCGCAACAATCAGACGCTCGGCGCTCCCCAGTACAGCAACCTTCGAAAACTAAGATCGGCTGCAGAGTCAGTACCTGCAACGCAAAGCAAGACGACCCGAGGATGCAGAGCGTAACGCCTAGAGAAGGTCGCGGCAGCAGTTGGTATTGATAGATCAATCCTAGCAAACAGCCCAAAGCAAATTCTAACAGAAGTGGACTGGTATAAGTTATCATCACCGGGTTCGATGACGAGAAAACCTGACCAATCATTACCAGTGACGTGAGAACGGAGAAAACGAGAATTGCTCTATATCGCCCAGACAACAGCAGCGAGGGCAAATATCGCATAGAAGAACATTTCAAAATTGAGCGTCCATCCGGCGATCAGAAGTGGCTCAATTTGTCCGGTTCGGGCCGAGATGTGGGGAATGAACAGCAGGGACTTCAGAAGATTCTCGAGCGGCGGGAGCGGCGTTGAATTTCGGAATATGACCCAACTCGAAAATAGCGCCAAGGTCACGCACCAGTAGAGTGGCACGACTCTGACGATGCGGTGCTGGATAAACGAGGCAGGCGTTCGCCTTGCCCCAGTCGTAACCCACATGATGAATCCGCTAATGACGAAAAAGATATCGACGCCGGCGGCGCCAAGCGGCGACCATGTCGAGCCAAAATACTCTGCTGTCATGCCATTCGCGTGGAAGAACACCACCATCATCGCGGCAATGCCGCGCAGATATTGAATACTGGAAAGCTGGGGCTGCACTTCCAACTGGGTCATGGACAAAGGATAAACTCGAAGCATGAAAAAAATCAGAAAATTGCAGCCAATAAAGCGGACATGATGGCCCAACCCTTCATTAACCCTAAACTGCCGAGCATACCTCTCGACCATGAAGCGATTGGCATCAACAGAGACCTGTTTGAACGAACAGAGACGGTGTGACCAATCGCTAGCGCTGACCATCATGGTCACGGCTGCAGTGAAAACTCACCAAATCGTCGACGCCCACGGCATCTTGAAGTCTGGCAATCCGTTCGCCTGAAGCAGACGACCTGCCATAAGAAAGCAGAGTTCATATTCCGTGGCTCACGACCTGATTTTATGAACAGCGCACATTGTCGGAATTTCAATCTTGTCGGGCAACGCCCGGGTTTTCGGCGACATCCTTTAGCGTCACTCCGGCTTCTTTTCTGGAGATGACTTTGCCGCTTCGTAGATATTTTGCGAATACGTCCCAGACTGGCGCGCCCTTTTGCTCGTTGACGGAAGCCCAGCCAGCCACCCGATAGCTCTTGTAAGCCTCGATCGCGCCGCCATTTTCAAGCTTCAAGTCAGATATCCGCCGTCTACTATTCCCTTTGTGCGCAGGTGTATGTCATGCGCCGATGCGGACCATATCGCACCTTGCTGATAATAGGGATTATGTTGAAGAGATTGTCGCAGACGTCTTCCATGACGTCCTTGATCTGACTACCGGTCATGGTAGTGGATAGATCTCCGGATAAGTGATTGCCGTTTCGGTGAGAATGTCCTCCATGGTTATGGACTGACCGGACAGCACCGTCGTTCCCCACCGAAAGCCCGGCGACAAGGCAATTTCCGTATCAAGCTCCTGCCGCAAGGCGTCGCAAATCAACTGATCCATGGTGCCGTTGAAATTTCCACGGCGATAAAGCAGATGATCCGCGGTTGCAATTTTATCTGCATACGCAACGGCATAAGGCGCGCGCAAGCGTTCAATCAGCGCGGTCATTTCCGGGGCCGGCTTGATCAGGTTCGCGAACACGGGGAGCAACGTGTAGCGCACATCGCGGACGTGGCCTTTTGCGAGATCGAGATCGAGTACAGCAAGGAATTTCCGGCCGAACCAGCATTCGTCACAAGCGTCTTCCCGCCCGGATTCGCGACGCTGACAGGCCGTGGAACGGCGTCATGGGTATGGCCGCCGAGAATAACGTCGATACCGCTCACTTTGCTGGCGAGCTTGAGGTCAACGTCCATTCCGTTGTGTGAGAGCAGAACGACCGCATCTACCTTGTCATTTGCGCGCAAGGAATTGACCAGTTTTTGCAGTTCTTCGTCGCGGATGCCGAACGTCCAATCTGGTGTAAACCGCTTGGGATGGGCGATCGGCACGTACGGGAGAGCCTGTCCGATCACGGCAACGCGGAACCCACCCAGTTCCTTGATCGTCGCTGGTTTGAAAACCCGTCCGGATGCGGTGTCGAACGCCTCGGCGTCATTGAATGCGGCCTCTTCTGTCAGAAACACATTTTGCGCGAGAAATTCGCCTTTGAAGTTCTTAAGGTTGCGACGCAAAACATCTTCGCCATAGGTAAACTCCCAATGCCCGTCATTGCCTCGATGCCGAGCAGGTTCGCCACCTCGACCATGTCGGCTCCTTGCATGGTATTGGCGAGACCACTGCCCTGCCAAAGATCTCCACCGTCCAGAAGAAGCGATCGCCCGGGTCCGGCTTCGCTGCGCAAGCGGTCAATCAGTGTTTTGAGATTGGCGAAGCCACCCAATTTGCCATAACGTTCTGCCGATTTCTCGAAATCGAGATATGTAAATGCGTGCGCGTTCGCGCTTCCCGGCTCGATTTGAAAGTAGTCGAGAAAGGCGCGGCCAACGAGATGCGGCGGACGGCCCTGCATGACGCCAACACCGAGATTGATGTTCGGTTCACGGAAATGATTTGGTAAAAGCTGCGCGTGGGTATCGGTCATATGTAGAATCCGCGCATTGCCGAAGCGTTCGAGATCGTAAACGTTGGCGTCGCCCGCAGCGCGACCGATGCGTGGCATACCCGTCGATACGACGGCCGCGCTCGCGAATTTAAGCAAATCCCGGCGGCGGAGTTTCATATGTTCCTCCCAACTAGACCTGTCGAGGGTCTACAAAATTTTTGAAGTAGCTAACGTTCTCGCCAATCTTCTCCAGAGAGTCGGCCCCATGACTCAGCATTCTTCGCTTGAAGATTGTCATGCAAGACTCGACAGCACGCCGGCGCCGGCCAGGAGCGCCACCACGATCCATGGCGGCGCCTTCCATACGGTGAGGAGGAGGAAGCCGCGAGCGCGAGCGCAAAATCGCGCGGCGTCAGGACTGCGCTGATCCAGACCGGATTGTAGAGGGCTGCACCGAGAATGCCGACCACAGCTGCATTGCTACCACGCATCGCGGCCTGAGCGGAGGGGCGCGTGCGCATCGCATCCCAAACGGCAACGCACCATAGACGAGCAGCATACCCGGAAGGAACACTGCGACGAGAGCAATGGCTGCGCCAGCAAGGCCGCTCGGCGCGGCTCCATCACGGCCCAAGATATGCGGAGAAAGTGAAGAGCGGTCCCGGCACCGCCTGTGCCAGCCCATAACCTGCCAGAAACGCCTCGTTGGTAACCCATCCGGGTGTGGCAACTTGCGCCTGAAGCAGAGGCAGCACGACATGACCGCCGCCAAAGACAAACGCGCCAGACCGGTAGAACGCGTCGAACAAGGCGAGCCCCTGGGAACTGGTCGCAGTAACGACGATCGGAGGAATCAGAAGAAGCGCCGCGAAGAGAACGAGCGCGATAATACCTCTCCGTCGCGTAACCGGGAAATTCAGATGCCCGGAAAGCGGCGCGACCTCCCCCTGACAGAGCCAAAGCCCCGCGCAGGCACCGATCGCAATCGCCGCGATCTGTCCGAACGATCCGACGAAACGACAACGATCGCAACTGCGGAAAGTGCAATGCCAGCGCGGGCTCGATCGGGTGTCAGGGTTCGCGCCATGCCCCAGATGGCTTGTGCGACGACGGCGACAGCGACGAGCTTGAGACCGTGTAGGAAGCCTTCGGCAACCGGTCCTGTGAACACGGCTGCGCCCATCGCAAAGGCGAACAGGATCAGGGCCGACGGCATGGTGAAGGCGAACCACGCGGCAAGGCCACCAAAAAGGCCATTGCCGCGCAGAACACCGAGAGAAAAACCAACTTGGCTGGAGGCAGGTCCGGGAAGAAACTGACACAACGCGACCAGGTCCGCATAGGCTGTCTCGTCGAGCCATTTGCGCCGCACCACAAATTCATCGCGGAAGTATCCGAGATGGGCAATGGGGCCGCCGAAAGACGTCAGGCCTAACTTCAGGAATGCCGTAAAGACCTCCCTGACCCGGCCTTCGGTTGCATCACTGCTCATAGGCGAGCACTGGCGATTGGCGTTAACGCTCCACCGCTTCGCCGATAAACTCCCGAACCCGAGCCTTCGCCAATTTGAGCCCCTGTTTGCCCAATCTGGTAGCCTTGTAGAGTTTTCGCCCGACGCTCCCTTCGCGCTGCACGCGCGAAGTCAGATAGCCCTTGCGTTCCATCGCATGGAGCATCGGGTACAGGGTTCCCGGACTGAGCCGATAGCCGTGGCGTGACAGCTCGTCGATCATCCACTGGCCGTAGATCTCCATCTCTGCCGCGTGGTGCAGGATGTGGAGCCGAATGAAACCGGTGAGGAGATCGTCGAACTTCATTGTCCAGATTCATTTGATTCGATTCCCGATATCGATATACGATATCGGGAGCCGATACTGTAGCCAAGCGTTTCCGCTTATGGTGTAAACCAGAGGAGATCATAATGGCTTCCGTATCCGACAGAAACCCACAACATCACACCCAGAATATGAAAGGCGCCTTTCCGAGACAGTGACACATCTCCGAGAGGACATTGGCAAAGTGGACGACCCCCAATTGAAGGCCATGTTTGAAACCTCGGCCGAGGTTCTAGGTGGGCTGATCAAGGCATTCGAGGACTATGAAAGGAAGAACGAGGCGGCCTGGCGGAAATAAGTCCTTTCAGGTCGCGCGCGATGGCTATCCCGTGAAAAGCCCCGTTAAACATTATCTAGACTATTGCATTTCGATAGTGCAACTCAGCAGTGGTCGATTTGGTTGCTACGCCGGAGGCTCGCATGACAATGGATCGGCGTCGACTGCTGCAAGCTGGGGGAATTACAGCGCTCTCGGCTGCGCTCCCCGAATTGGTCCAGGCTCAGGCTTCCTTATCGCCCCAAGGCGCAGCAGATCATACGATCCGGATTGGCAATGGGCTCGTTGAACTGGCGCCCGATCGGATCATTTCCACCACCACCTATAACGGGCAGTTTCCCGGGCCCCTTCTGCGCTTCAAGGAAGGCCAGCAGGTCGTGTCGATATCCATAACGACACCGATACGCCCGAACAACTGCACTGGCATGGGCAGACCATACCGGTGGATGTGGATGGCGCATCCGAAGAAGGAACGCCCTTTGTCCCTGCGCATGCCATGCGCGCCTCCTTGGCCAAGGGCATGCCGCACGGTTTCGAGGTCGGTTACAGCCTGTTCTCGATCAATGGCCGAATATTGGGTCACGGCGACCCAATCCGCGTGAAGGCAGGTGAGCGCGTCTTGTTTCATATCGTCAACGGAAGCGCGACTGAAATCCGGAGCCTCGCCTTGCCGGGGCATAGCTTTGACGTGATCGCATTGGACGGCAATCCCGTTCCCACACCAGCACGTGCGCCGGTCCTGTGGTTGGGAACCGCCGAACGTATATCGGCGATCGTTGAGATGAATCATCCCGGCGTGTGGGTGATGGGCGACCTTGCGGACGACGACCGCACAAGGGGCATGGGCATCGTGATCGAGTATGCCGGGAAAACCGGGAAACCAAAATGGACTAAGCCCGCGCCATACAAATGGGACTACACGCATTTCGGGAAGTCTGATGCCGACGGACCTGCCCCGGATGAAACCATCGAGATGATGTTCACCAAAAAGAACGCGGCCAATCAAGGCTTCAACGAATGGCGCATCAATGACATGGCGTTCTCAATGGACAAAATGGAGCCGATGTTTCATCTGCGTCAAGGGAAACGTTATCGACTTCGCATGCGCAACGCCAGCGATGACATCCATCCTGTTCATCTGCATCGGCATAGCTTCGAATTGACTCGGATCGCTGGCAAAGCAACAGCCGGGATCATGAAGGATGTCGTCATGTTGGGTGGTTATCAGGAGGTGGAAGTGGACTTTGTGGCGGACAACCCCGGCTTGACTCTTTTCCATTGCCACCGACAGCTGCATATGGACTTCGGCTTCATGGCGCTTTTCGATTACGTCTAGCGCCATGCTGTTTAACTCCTACCCGGTGTACCGCCCGGAACGTCACGAGACATTCGTCGCACTCGTTCAAATTAAAGAAGGCGCGTTCTGTAAAAAAATCAACTCGGCGCCAATTTACAATCACGTCCGCCGCAGTCGCCAAGACCGCACTTTCCGGTTGGAATCGTTTGAATGCCTGATGGGTCGGATCGGCTAAAGATGTCGCGCTTCCAGTCTTTATCGAGCCGACAACACCAGACGGCGGGTGATTGTCGATGGTCGTTCAACTGATGCTCTCGGTCGGCACGAGCGGCAACATTATTGGGCAATGTGCTGATTTTGAGTGGTTTGCTCATCCTTTCCGACCTCGATAAAGTGCTGGAAGGTTAGCTCCTTCAAAACCTTCCCCATTCTCTACACGACCTAGCCGGCGGCCATTGGAGTGTGAGGATCGCGAGATATTGCCCCGATGTTAATGAGTGTTCTGGCTTACGTTGGTGCCGCTGTAGCGGAGATCGCAGGATGCTTCACCTTTTGGGCGTGGCTGCGGCTCGGCAATCGGCGCTCTGGCTGTTGCCAGGTATGGTCTCTCTAGCGCTCTTCGCTTATCTGCTCACTCTTGTTGACAGCGAAGCCGCCGGTCGGACTTACGCCGCATATGGCGGAGTTTACATTTTGGCGTCGATTACGTGGCTTTGGCTTGTCGAGGGGCAGCGACCCGACCGCTGGGACTTGTCCGGCGGTTTCATTTGTCTAGCTGGCGCTGCGGTAATCTTGTTTGCTCCGAGGTCGTAGATTCTATTCCAGCGCAATCAGACCGTGTTGGCGCGACGAAAGGTGCTGAACTGGCGTCGATGAACGGCGTCCTAAGCACCGCATGGCCGTGGGTCGCATCTATCCGGATTTGGATTGGAGGCATAGCTGGCATCGGCGATTGCCATTTCTAAAGCTCGCAGAGCGCTTGCCGAGCGGTTCAGGGACATAATTCCGCAAGTGAATAGGCGTTGATCCACTCGCGGTCGCGCGGAGCTTCGTGGCAGTTATGCACCGCGTTCGGCGCTGACAGACTATCCTCCCTCGGCTCAACGGGGACCTCGAGTCGATGTCAGGGGACTGAGATCCAATCGCGCTGAATGCACGGGATGCTACATGCCAAGCAGTCCGATTCAGGTCGCTAAGATCTTATGATTTGTCGGGGTCAACGATTTCGCGAATTCTGGCACCGACTTGGAATCGCGCCGAATTGCCGTCACCGATTAGAGCACCCCAACGGTGCGACAACGACGCTGTTGCATCATCCCCCTAGGGGGGATACAATTGAGTATGCCACACGGTCATGTCCACGAATCCCATCCGAAAATCGTCAAACGGCTGAAGCGGGCCGAGGGTCACCTTCGTCGTGTCATCGAGATGTTTGACGAGCATCGATCCTGCCTCGATCTGGCCCAACAGCTTCACGCCGTCGAAAGAGCTGTCAGCGAAGCAAAGCGTACGTTAATCTACGATCACGTCGATCACTGCCTCAACACTGCGGCGAACGGAACCGGAAAATCCACGGTGGCCGTCGTCGATGAGTTCAAGGCCATTTCCAAATACCTGTGACGGCTCCCACGCGGGATCCAAGTCGGAAAAGCACCATGGCAAGCCGCTCGACCATCTTTGTTGTCGCGTTCGCGGCAGGAGCCGGGATTTTCGCGCTCGCGCCGGGGCTATCGACGACGGTTCAACGGGCAATCGGGATAGGACCGCAGGCCAACACGGCAATTCCGCCCAAGCCGTCGGCACCGGAGCCGATCTCCGGCCTTCTGCCAATGAACGATGAACAGATCAAGCTCGCGCAGATCGATCTGGTCGAGGTAGGACCGGCAGCAATCGCAAAGCGTCTCGTTGTTCCGAGTTCGATCGTTCCGCATGGCGACCGGATCGCGCACGTCTCGGTCAAGCTGTCCGGCACGGTCGCGGAGTTGCGCAAGAATATCGGCGACGACGTCGTCAAGGATGAGGTGATCGCGGTCCTCGAGAGCCGCGAGGTTGCCGACGCCAAGAGCGAGTACCTGGCAGCCCGCCTGACGAACGATCTGCAACAGGATCTGTTCAACCGGGACCGGCTCCTTTGGGAAGCTAAAACCGGCACCGAACAACAATATCTCCGCTCCCGCAACGCCGCTGCGCAGACCAGCATGAGGGTCAATATCGCGCGGCAGAAGCTGATGGCTCTCGGCCTCGCCGAGAGCGAGATCAAGGCGCTTCCGGATGCGCCGGAGGCCCGCCTGCGGCGGCAGGACGTCGTGGCCCCGATCACCGGGCGCGTCGTCGAACGCAAGGTCGAGCTTGGCACGGCGGTCGGCCGCGACAATCTTGAAACGGAACTGTTCGTCATCGTCGACCTCAGCCGTGTCTGGGTGGAATTGTCGGTGGCCTCCTCCGACCTTCCTTTGATCCAGGAAGGGCAATCGGTCAAAATTTCCGCGCGAGGTCTTACCAAGACAACCATCGGCAAGATCGTCTTCGTGAGCCCGCTGGTCGACAAGGATACGCGCACGGCGCGCGTCGTGGCTGAAATCCCCAACGCTGAGCGGACCTGGCGTCCGGGATCGTTCGTCACCGCGGCGATCGCCCTCAACGAGCGGACCGTGCCCGTCGTCGTGCCCGCGACCGCAATTCAAAAGTTGGAAGGCCAACCGATCGTATTCGTCCGGACCAAAGACGGCTTCGAGAAGCGGGACGTCGTGCTTGGCGAGAGAGAGGATCAAGCCCTCGAGATCGTGTCCGGCCTGACGCCCGGCGAGGCCATTGCCGCGACGAACACGTTCTCGCTCAAGGCCGAGCTTTCGAAGCCAAGGGACGAGGACTAAGCGATGATCGAACGCATCATCGATTTTTCGGTCCGGCGCCGATGGCTGGTCCTACTGATCACGCTGGCGGCGGTCGTATCGGGCTTCTGGTCCCTGACCAAGCTTCCGATCGATGCGGTTCCCGACGTCACCAACGTCCAGGTCCAGGTCAACGCCGTGGCCCCGGCGCTGACGCCTGTCGAAATCGAGAAGCAGGTCACCGTCGCGCTGGAGACGGTGCTGGCCGGCACGCCCGGTTTGGAATCGACGCGGTCCTTTTCGCGAAACGGTTTTGCCCAGATCACGGCCGTGTTCACCGACCGCACGAACATCTACTTCGCGCGCCAGCAGGTCTCGGAACGTATCAACGAGGCCAAGGCCAATCTTCCGCCCGGTGTGGACATCAAGCTTGGGCCGATCTCGACGGGTCTGGGCGAGATCTACTGGTGGGCGGTCGAGTACGCCAAGCCTGGCGCAATTGCGCCGGTGCGCGACGGGCAGCCCGGATGGCAATCCGACGGGACCTACCTCACGCCCGAAGGTGAGCGCCTGACCGACGATTTTCAGCGCACCGTATATCTGCGCACCGTACAGGACTGGATCATCCGCCCGCAGATGAAGACGGTCCCCGGGGTGGCTGGCGCCGACGCCATCGGTGGCTTCGTCAAGCAGTTTCAGGTGCAGCCCGACCCAACGCGGCTGATCAGCTTTGGACTGTCGCTCGACCAGGTAATCGCGGCCATCGAGGCCAACAACGTCAGTCGCGGCGCCAACTACATCGAACAAAATGGCGAAGGTTACGTGGTACGCGCCAGCGGCCGCGTCGAAAATATCGAAGACATCTCGCAGATCGTCGTCGCCACGCGGGCCGGCGTGCCGGTCCGCGTCAAGGATGTCGCCGACGTCGCAATCGGAAAGGAATTGCGCACCGGCAGCGCCAGCGTCAACGGCCGCGAGGTTGTCCTTGGAACGGCGCTGATGCTGATCGGAGGCAACAGCCGCACGGTCGCGGCGGCGGCGGATGCGAAGATCAAAGAGATCAGCCGCACGCTTCCGCCCGGCATCTATGCCCACACCGTGCTCAACCGCACGCAATTGGTCGATGCCACCATCGAGACTGTCGCCACCAACCTGGCGGAAGGCGCACTGCTCGTCATCGTCGTGCTCTTTCTCTTGTTGGGCAACCTGCGGGCTGCCGTGGTGACCGCGTGCGTCATCCCGGTCACCATGATGTTGACCGCAACGGGCATGCTGCAGGGCAAGATCAGCGCCAATCTCATGAGCCTGGGCGCCTTGGATTTCGGACTGATCGTGGACGGCGCCGTGATCATCGCGGAGAACTGCCTCCGCCATCTTTCCGAGCGCCAGCGCGAGCTTGGGCGGGCGCTGGCGCTGGACGAACGGCTCCAGACCGTCAAGGAATCGGCCATCGAAATGATCCGGCCGACGGTCTACGGCCAGCTCATCATCATTCTCGTCTACGTGCCGCTGCTGACGTTCACGGGCGTTGAGGGCAAGACGTTCGAGCCGATGGCGCTGACGGTCATCATCGCGCTCGTCGCGGCCTTCGTCGTCTCGCTGACGTTCGTCCCGGCCATGGTCGCGCTGACCGTCACCAAACCTGTCAGCGAGCAGGAAAACGCCATCATCCGCACGCTGAAGGCCGGCTATGCGCCGCTGTTGACGCGGGTGATCGCGTCACCGCTGCCGGCCATCGGCGTTGCCGCGGTTCTGTTCATCGCCGCGGGTTTGCTGTTCACGCGGCTGGGACAGGAGTTCACGCCGACGCTGGACGAAAAGAACATCGTGATGGAGGTCAAGCGTGTCCCGAGCACGTCCATAACCCAATCGCAGGCGATGCAACTCCAGATCGAGAGCGTCGTCAGCAAATTTCCCCAAGTGGCGTTCGTGTTCTCCCGCACCGGAACGCCGGACCTCGCCGCCGACCCGATGCCACCGAGCGCGTCCGACACCTACATCATCGTCAAGCCGCAGGCCGAGTGGCCCGACCCGTCGATGACGAAAGACGATCTCATCAAGCAGATCGAAGCGGAAGCCTCGAAACTTCCGGGCAACAAGCTGGGCTTCTCCCAGCCCATCGAAATGCGGTTCAATGAGCTAATCGCGGGCGTACGCGAGGATCTGGCGGTCAAGGTCTTCGGCGACGATTTCGAGGAGATGCAGCGGACCGCGGGCAGCATCGCCAGTGTGCTGCGCCGCATCGACGGCGCCCAGAACGTCAAGGTGGAAGAGACCACCGGTCTTCCGTTCCTGGAGATCAAGATCGACAAGGCCGAAATCGCCCGCCGCGGCCTCAGCCTGCTCGCGGTCCAGGATGTGATCGAAGCCGCGGTCGGCGGCCGGGTTGCCGGGCTGGTGTTCGAGGGCGATCGGCGTTTCCAGATCATCGTCAGGCTGAACGATGCGCTGCGCAACGATATCGCGGCGCTGGAAAACCTGCCGGTCCAATTGCCGCGACTGACTGCAAATGCCGCCGTGGCGTCCGTGCCCCTTCGCGCTCTGGCGACCTTCGAGCAAACCGAAGGCGCCAACCAGATCAGCCGCGAGAACGGCAAGCGGCGTGTCGTCGCGACGGCCGAAGTCCGTGGACGGGATATCGGATCGCTGGTTGCCGAGGCACAGGCGGCCGTTGGCGAGAAGGTCAAACTGGCACCAGGGACCTGGCTCTCCTGGGGCGGGCAGTTCGAGAATTTCTCCGTCGCCCGGCAGCGTCTGATGTTCGTGGTCCCCGGCTGTTTCCTCTTAATATTTCTGCTGCTGTTCGGTGCCCTCGGTTCGGCGCGGGACGCGCTTCTGGTCTTCAGCGCGGTGCCCCTCGCGCTCACGGGAGGCATCGCTGCGCTATGGTTGCGCGGCATGCCATTCTCGATCTCGGCCGCCGTCGGCTTTATCGCACTCTCCGGGGTCGCGGTCCTGAACGGATTGGTGATGCTCAGCCAGATTCGAAGACTGATTTCGGAAGGTGTGGGTACAAGCGCGGCCATCAGCCAAGGCGCTCTGACACGGTTTCGTCCGGTCATCATGACGGCATTGGTCGCCTCGCTCGGCTTTGTGCCGATGGCGCTTGCGACGGGTACAGGGGCCGAGGTGCAGAAGCCGCTGGCGACCGTAGTGATCGGCGGGCTGTTGAGCGCGACACTGCTTACCTTGCTCGTCTTGCCGGCGCTCTATTCCTACTTCGCGTCCGTCGAAAGCCAGACAAAGTCCGACCGTGCGTTCGCTCCACGCCGGGCCGCCGAATAGACCTTGAAGGTACCACATGCTGACGAAAATACAGGATTGGTTCGGTCTGTCGCCGCAACGGCAATCAGTTGACCTCGGTCACGGGCATGACGACGGCCGGGGCCATGGCCACACACACGGTACGATAGACCCCACCATCGCGACGACAACGCGGGGCATCTGGGCTATCAAATGGTCGTTCATCGTGTTGGCGATCACGTCCATTCTCCAGCTTGGAGTCGTTACGATTTCGGGCAGCGTCGCGTTGCTCGCCGACACGATCCATAACGTCGGAGACGCGGTGACCGCAATCCCTCTCTGGATTGCTTTCATGTTGGCACGCCGCAAGCCGAGCAAGACGTTCACCTATGGTCTGGGGCGCGTCGAGGATCTGGCGGGCGTGATCATTGTCGCGATCATCCTGTTCAGTGCCGTCTTCGCCGGCTATGAGGCGATCGAGCGCCTGATCCATCCGCAGAGTATTGATTTCATTCCGTGGGTGGTTGCCGCCGGCATCATCGGATTCATCGGCAACGAAGCCGTGGCGGTATTCCGCATTCGGGTCGGGCGCGAAATCAACAGCGTGGCTCTCATCGCCGATGGTTATCATGCGCGCACCGATGGTTTCACAAGCCTGGCCGTCGTCGCGGGTGCGATCGGCGTTTGGCTAGGATTTCCGCTTGCAGACCCCATCGTGGGTCTCCTCATTACGATCGCCATCTTCGGCATCGTCTGGCAGTCGTCCAAGGCGGCGTTTGTCCGGATGCTGGACGGCGTCGATCCCGCCATCACCGACGAAGTCATACACGCTGTCGAGCATGTCAAAGGTGTCCGCCGGATTCTTGAAGTCAAGGCACGTTGGCTTGGACATCGCCTGCTCGCTGATATCGGCATCCAGATCGACGCCGACATGACGATGGCCGACGCCGACCGTTTGGCGGACAACCTCAAACATGAGCTGTTCGAGCATATTCCCGGCCTCAGCGTGGCCAACGTTCGCGTTTCGTCGCGATTTGCCGGCGATACGGTGGCGCCCGCGAACCATCATGCGCCGGAGCCGTTCCAGGTGCGGAGCCATCTGGCGGAAGGAGCGCTTTCGATCGCGAGCACACCGGCGGGCGAGCGGATGCGGCTCACCTTGAATCGCCCCATTGATGGATTGAACGCCGTCGTAGTGATCGCGCGCGCCGGCCTTGCCGAGACGCTTGTGCTTTCTCCATCTTCGTCGAGTCCTTCAATGCTCGAAAGCACGTCCGCGCCCGCCGAGCCGCATGAATTCGACGCGCGGCTTATTCTGTCGATAAATGGCGAAGAGGACGTTCAGGAATTTCGTATGGAGGAGCCGGCGGGCCACGGTCATTGAAACTCCGAGCAGCCGCCCGCTATGCAACTTGGGTATCCGCCTAGCTAAGACGTCGGCTCAGGCCTCGCCATTCCGGTTGCTGAACCGAACGCCGAGTGTCGGGAATTCCGGACGGCGACGCCACCCAAGCGACGCGCCGGTTGCCGAGTGGTTGCGCACCGTGCAGCTAATCGCCCCTCCCCCGAAGGAAATCGTCGCGGCCTTCGGGATCCGGTGGCGCGGCGCCGATCTATTGTCATCTTCCATCCAACATCCTCCGCTTCCTCCGGCCGACCAACGCTCGCCTTCGGCTCAGTGCTTGTGTTCGCCCCTCTGCGCAGTCTGCATCCCGGCCCCGGCCTTCCCGCCTTTATCCGGTTTCTTATCGCCGCCCTTGTTCATCGACTCCATCTCTTCGTCCGGCGGTGCCCTCGCCACCACGTCCTTGTAGTGCTCTGCGGACAGGCCGGGCAGCTTGGTGACGAAAGCGACGATACTCCAGATGGCCGCATCATCGTGCCCGAGCCCCCAGGCCGGCATGCCACTCATCTTCAAGACATGCTTCGTGACCCAGAACGCCGTCTTTGGATCGATGCGCTGCTCCGTGAGATTCGGGGGCTTCAGGTAGAGGCCGGGCCGGATTTCAGAATCCGATTGCTCCGGCGCAAGATGGCAATTCATCCGCCTCGCCGTGATCAACCGCTATTCGATCCTGCTGTCGGGCGGGACGAGCTCGGGCAAGACCACGTTCGTGAATGCGATCCTCAAGGAAGTGCCGGTCGACGAGCGCATCATCACCATCGAGGATACGCGGGAGATCAACCCGGTCCAGAAGAACTACCTGCCGCTCATTGCCTTCAAGAGCGACCAAGGAGAGCGACAACATTTGCCGACATGGGTCGTCGACAGTTTCAATCAATATATCGCGCTCGAGCCGGAGACGCGCAACAGCGCCGTCTTCAATGTCAACATGGCGATGTCGCTCTGGAACAACGGGCTGATTTCAGCGGCAACGGAGACCTCAGACTTCGACATTCGCGAGCTACGCCGCCGGCCGATGACGATCTTCATCGGTTGCACCATCGCACAGTTATCGATCTTCCGACCGCTGATCCGCATCCTGTTTCAGCAGGTCCATGATCTGATGATGGTGAAGATCCCCCGCGAGGACGAGCCACACCAAGTGCTGCTGATGCTCGACGAGTTCTATCATGTCGGAAGGATGGACTCGCTGATCTCGAAGATCACGATCAGCGCCGGCTATGGCTTCCGCATGGCCATCATCATGCAGGACATTGCGCAGCTCGATGAGCTCTACGAACACGCGCATCACGACGGTGTCCGGTTCCCAGATCAAGCTGTTCATCCAGATCAACGACCTCGTGACGTCGGAGTTCGTGTCGGAGGTGCTGGGCGAGACAACGCAGGTCTACCAGACACCAATCCAGCGGCCCGGGCAGGGGATATTCGCGCCGCGCGTCTGGTCTCCCCACTACACGCCGCGGCCGCTGCGCAGCCCGCTCGAGCTGCGCGAGATGTCGGCACGGCGTTCAATCCTGCTGGTGAAAAACTCGCGATCGTTCGAACTGACCAAAATCCGACACTAGACGCCCACGCTGGCCGCAAAGAAGGACGACCGTCGCGCCGCCGTTGTCTCAACGGTGCGTCAAAACTCCTGTTATATTCATGGGAACGTCACGGCGCTTGGCACCGCGGGTCGTCATCCACGCCTGCGTGGAGCCGTGCGGCCACCGGGCGTTTCGAGAGGTCGTTAAGCTCAAGCGGTGCGTTGACTCACTCATTTTTTGCAGGTGCCCCGAGTGAGGAGCTCTGGCCAAGCACGACGCCATTCACCGATTGGCCATACATCGACATGGGTGAGTCGTGATACTTCTTGCGGGTTTCGGCAACCGAGCCCGAGAATCGCGGATCCTGAGGACGCTCCTGGCTATCGATAAAGGTCGCCACGTCCCAGGCTTCCTGATCGCTGAGCGTGTTGCCCTGGCTCAGCGGCATGTTCGCTTTGATAAAGCCGGCGGCATTCGTAATGGAGCTCATGCCGGCTCCCCAGTTGTACGAGCGCGCTCCCCATAGGGGCGGAAACACCACCGTGCCGTCGGACGAGTTTTGTCCCTGCCCCGTAACTCCATGGCAGACAGCGCATTTTTGCACATAGACCTGCTCCCCGTGACCATAGTCGAGCTTGGCAGGCTTCGGTAGTTTCGGATAACCGCGACCGGGCAAATCGACGCCGGTCGGCGCACCCTTCGCCAGGAAATAGGCATAGGTTTCGATGGCGACGAGAACGTTGTCGCCCAAGGGGGGCGCCTTCCCGTTCATGCTATAACGAAAGCAGCCCTGTACTCGCTGCTGAAATGTGTTCACATGACCGTTCTTGTCGCGGTACGCCGGATAGGCGACGTATGCGGCCCAGAGAGGCGCGGAGTTCGCGAGCCGGCCTCTGTCGATATGGCAGTTCGCGCACTGAAGCGCGTTACCGACGAATTCCTTGGCATTGTTCTGAGTATCATGGAAAATATCCGAGCCGAGCCTGACCATTTTGCCGAAATCGTCGTCGGGTATTTCGTCGTCGCGCGGAGGCGTGAAGACCTGCTTCGCCTGCGCGCCCTTGTCAGTCGCATTTGTGTCCTTCGTTGATGTCCCCGCGGTCTTCGGGTTTTCTGGCCGCGGAAGCGAATAGCCGACAAATCCGGCCAGCCCGAGAAAGAGCAAGCCCGCTGCCCAGGTTTGCGGGTTGGGTCGGCTTTCGCTCATGGCTTCGTTCCTTTCTGCCCTGCAGATGCCGAAGCGACTACTGGCAGGCTGGCATAGTATGCGCCGACCGCGGCCATCTGCGCTTCATCGAGCTTGCTCGCGATCCCCGTCATCAAATTCAACGGATCGTTGCCGCGCTTTCCTTCCTTCCACGCTTTCAGCTCTTTTACGATATATTCGGCGGATTGGGCGGCCAGCTTCGGAAACGAATCACCAACACCTTGTCCGGCCCGGCCGTGACATTGCCCACAGCCCGGCAAGCCCTTGGACCAATCTCCTCGCAGCGCGAGAGCAGCACCTATGGCGAGGGTCTTGTCATCCGGCTTTTTCGGCTCCTGCACTTTGGGGGCCGACAATGCGCCGTAAAAGGACGCCACCGCTCCGCGCTCGTCCGCGCCAAGCGCCTTGGCGATGGGGTGCATGGTTTCACTTTCGCGTTTTCTGTCGGCAAAATCGTTGAGCTGGCGCAGAAGATATCCGCTATCAAGTCCGGCAAGCCTCGGATAAGCGGCATCGAGCCGCCCCTCGCCTTGATTGCCATGGCAGGCGGAACAGGCAGGCGCCCCCTTATCGTTGCCATTCGCTGCTATGCCGCTGCCGTCCGCCGCAATCGCGGTCGCGATGAACAGTCTTGCCAGCAAGATCATGAAACAGCCAGCCGAGACTAGCGCGAGAAGGTTGACAGACGTCGTCGACCGAGCAGGCAAGTTCTCGGGAGCTTCCGCGCATTCCGCTGCCCTTTGATCCCCGGATGGTGGTAGCGACTGGAATGCCAAAATGTATGTCCCGTAAGTCCTGCGATTTCATCACACAGGAATAAACCGCCCCAGACCCTCGTTCGGATGAGTTGATTGCCTCCGAAAATAGTCTTGTAGTGCATTGATCGCCTTGACCGGCAAGTCTTGCCGATTCCGACCAAATTTCTGAGGCACACCTTGGGCGGTCACGAAGGCTGCTTTGTAGCTGTGGTCCGCCGCTAGGGCCGCGTCTGCCGTAAAGATGTGCTCGATTCGATGGCCCGGAGGATTTTCAAGCTTGCCGTAGATGGTCAATCCCCTGAAGCGCTTGAGGTAGCCGCCCATCTGCCCGAAAGGATCGGCTGAAAATGTCCGCTCTAGGCTCTCCTCCATCATCTCTTGGATTTCCACGCCGGTAAGGTCTACGGTCGAGATCGGCGGATTGCTCGGAATGATATTCCAGAGATCGTTCATGGTAACCGGGCCTGGTGGGACCGGTGCACCATATCGCCAACCATTTGAAAATGCGATATCCGTTTCCCCGGCTTTCGCAGCGGCCGCAAGGAGCACATCGTCCATCGACGCGGAAAGGATCGTGTCGCGGTGCAATCCGATAGGTGTATTGCCGACAATCTCTGCCAACATGGCGCGATGGGGACTCATTACTTCGTCAACAAGGCGCTGCATCACCGGGTCCGGCTCTATAGCATCGCTGACGGAAATAAGCTGATGCTGTACATCAGAAATCCTTCCGTCGGTTACGTTCAGGTCCAGCCGTCCAACAAAGGATCCATGGCAACCGGACTGAATGATGAGTGTGTTCCCGATCCGGGCGGGGCGTTCGAGCCGGTTGTGCGTGTGACCGCTGACGAGGATGTCGATGCCCTTAACGGAGGCCGCGAGTTTGACATCTTGAGGAAAACCCAAATGCGACAATACGACAATCAGGTCGACTCTCTCGGCGCACTTTAGCCGATTGATCTCTGCAGGTAGCTCATCTAGACCCAAGGTGAAGCGGAGGCCCTCGCTGAAATGTGGCGGCATGCTTTTGTCAAGGATTGTAGCTGCGATTCCGATCACGCCGACGCGCAGTCCGGCGCACTCGAGAGCCACGGATGCGGGAAAAGCTCGATCACCGGTCGCCTTGTCGTAGCAGTTGATGGCGAGCATCGGGTGGTCAAGCCGATCGACCACCTTGCGGAAGTGCGCGGGGCCCCAGGCAAACTCCCAATGCGCCGTCATAGCGTCGAGTTTCAGCGCGTTGACGAGCGGGATCAAAGCTTCACCGCGACTTACGGCGGCGGGGTATGTCCCATGAAACGTATCACCATTGTCGAGAACCAAGACATTGCCAGGATTTTCACGACGCGCGGAATTTAACAGCGAAGCGATTCGCGCGTATCCTCCGAGCGTGGGGTAAGACGCTTTGCTTCCGCTCCAGACAAGCTCTGGATGGGGTTCCAGGTAGCCATGTGTGTCGTTGATCTGAATAACTGTCAGATTGCAGGATTGTGTCATTCGACCTCCGCTACGCTGGCGGAGCTTGCTTGGCTCCAATGTCTGCAATTACTTCCTGCAGCGCAGCGCGGACGCTTGCTGCAATTCCAGCGAGCTTGGGGTTCTCGATTGCTTGCATAGACGCTACCGGATCCACAGCTGAAATTTCAGTACGACCCGAATCACGCTCTTGCAGGACAACATTGCAAGGAAGCATGGTGCCGATTTTATCCTCAGCCTGGAGCGCTTGGTACGCCATTTTTGGGTTGCAAGCGCCCAGGATACGGTAAGGATGAAAGTCCACATCCAGCTTCTTCTTTAATGTTTGCTGCACATCAATCTCGGTGAGCACACCAAAACCATGTTTCTTCAAGGCTTCGGTAGTCGCAGAAACGGCGGCTTCCATCGGCAAATCGACAGTCTTAGAAAAATGGTAGCTCATGAGCGTTTCTCCAGGCGCGGTAAAATATGCGGGGTTAGCTTCGCTGTTAACGCCGTTCGACAGCTAAGGTTCACTGACATCGCGAATGGCTCGGGTCGAACGACAGCACGCCTACCACTAGCCGCGTTCAGTCGGCGGCAGCAGCACCGGCCGTCGCGGTGACTCCAGCCGCGACCGAGAGCTATTTCCTAGCTCGCCTTCGCACGATTCGTAGCACTCCCGTCCACAGTAGGTTCAACGGCTAAAGCTAACGCGCGGTCGATTGCAATCGCACCCGATCCGTTAAAGGCGAAATGAATCAACGCGCCAAGGATAGCTATATTCTTGAACAACGGCCCGGCGTGGCCGGGAGCCACGTGCAGCGTAATCGTAATCGGCACCAGAGTCATGAAAAGCGCGACGGACGACAGCCGGGTCATAAAACCGATAGCAAGCGCGACCCCGGCCGGAACGAAAATAGCTCCGGAAACCCAGAGCAAAACAGATGGATTGCCGATCGTGTTGATTGTATTTGCCCACGGCGATTCAGCTATCCGCTCAAGCATCTGACGATGCTCCACGAAATGTCCGAGCCCGCCAACGATGAAAATGAGGCTGAGGCAACCGCGAAAAATGAGGTCCGAGAAGCTTGAGTTTGTTTTCGAGAACCGCTGTAATTGCGCAATAAATGTCACTCTTCAATCTTTGAGATGAACGGCCCAGGCGCACGCCAATTAACGCTCTCGTTTATCGGCCAGAGGACAGGTACTTGGCGAGCGCTGCACCTGCCAACACCAGCACCACGATGACGACAATCCATGTGAGGCCCATGCCAAACATCATTCCTCCGCCTGTACCGTCCATCATTGTCTTGGGTCCTTCTGTTTAGATTGCACTAGTACGTCACGATCCGACTCACGCCGCGCTTTCGGTTTCGCCGCCCGCCTTTTGCATCGCCGGGAATCCACCGGCTACATGCGAGACGTTGGCGATACCGATGCTCTTGAGCGTCTTCGCAGCCAGCGCTGATCGGTTGCCGGAAGCACAATAGAGCACCAGCCGCTTGCCGCTGCTCAACGGCTTGACATGGGTTGGGCTGTTGGGGTCGGCATGGAATTCTAGGAATCCGCGTGAGGCATGCACCGATCCCTTGAGAACGCCAGTCTTGCGTCGCTCGTTGGTTTCCCGGACATCGACGAATACCACATTCGGGTCGTCCATCAGTTTCACGGCGGCGTCCGCCGAAAGCGTCTCGACCTCCGCCGTGGCCTCGGCGACGAGTTCTTTTGCGCTCTTAATGTTCATGGAGGTCTCCTTCATTCCAGGGCGCGCTTTCGAGCGCCCCAAGGGGATTTTGAGATAACGCCGGCCGTTCGACTCTGGATCGGGCAGCCGACCGCCTCGAATGTTCACTTGCAGGGATTGCAATATCAGTTTCGGCATAGGCAGTTTCTTGTCACGAGTCTGCCGAAGCGCCACGAACTCAGCTTCGGTCTTCGCCTCTCTAAGGTGAATGTTTTCGGATTTCTGCTGTCCCACCGTACTTTCCCAGGCGGGCTGGCGCCCGCCTGGCATGTAGTCGTGTCCGGTGAAAACCTTGGTGTCCTCTGGCAACGCAAGAATCCTATGGATACTTCTCCAAAGTGCGTGCGCATCCCCACCCGGAAAATCGGCGCGTGCCGTTCCGAAGTCTGGTTGGAACAGGGTGTCATGAACGAAGATTGCATCTCCGACACCGTAGGCGATCGAGGCAAGCGTATGCCCCGGCGTAAACATCACCTCGACATCACAACTGCCGATTTTGAACCGCTCGCCGTCGACGAACAGCTTGTCCCATTGCGAGCCGTCGGTCGGGAAGGTGTCGGAGTAATTGTAGATTTCTTTCCAGAGCTTCTGCACTTCGACGACCTTTTCGCCGATCGCGGTCTGGACGCCCGTTTTGCCCCTGAGATAGGCCGCTGCCGAGAAATGGTCGGCATGCGGATGCGTGTCGAGAATCCATTCGAGCGTGTAGCCCTCGTTCCGCACATGATCGAGTAGCTCATCGGTCGACCACGTAGCTGTTGAACCGGACTTTTCATCAAAATCGAGAACAGGGTCGATGATGGCGCAGTGCCGGGTCTCGGGATCCGCGACAACGTACTGCACACTGAAGGTGCGTTTGTCGAAGAACCCCTTGACGATTGGACGCCCCTGCAACGCTGACTTCACCATGCAACCGTCCTTTCCTGGAGATAAGAGATGTTCAAGCCGCGAACAGCGTCACCGTTCCGCGCGCGACGACGTAGAGGCCGACCAGAATAACCAGGCCAGCGAACGTCAGATTGAGTGACCGCTTCCTTGCTGCGAGCGCTTTTCCGAACGCCACACCGGCGACGCCGCCAACCAGGCCGCCGAGAACGAACAGGCTGGCAATCGGCCAGTCGATCATTCCGGAGATTGCATAGCTCGCTGCAGTTGCTGCCCCGAATGCTGCGACGGCAACGAGAGAGGTGCCGATCGCCATCGTCAGGGGCATCCCGGTCGCAAGCATGAGGCCGGGCACGATCAGGAAACCGCCTCCAATTCCGAAGAAACCCGACAACAGTCCGACCGCAAAACCGATGCCCAGCAGCAGCGGTAAAAGCTCGCGTGCCGTTGTCATCGACAATCGCACCTCCGGATTCCCCGCCGTACTGCGGCTGCGCAGCATGGTGATTCCCACGATGATCATCAGCGCGCCGAACAGGACCAGGAGTTTCTGCCCATCGAGCGCTTTGGCCACCGTAGAGCCCGCAACCGCCCCGAACACGCCGGCTGACGCAAAGACGGCCGCACAGCGCCACTTCACATTTCCGGCGCGGGCATGGCTCACCACGTTGCCGAGTGCGCTCAGTGAGACCGCAATAGCACTTGTGCCGATAGCGACATGTGGCGACGTGACCCCGACAGCGTAAACCAGAAGAGGAACTGCGAGGATAGAACCGCCGCCCCCGACAAGGCCGAGCACCAGACCAACAATTCCGCCCGAAATCGTTGTCGAAATGCCGACGGGAAAGTCCATCATGGCTCAGCAACGCTCCCTGTTACGCCTGAGCCATTCGATTCCACGGAGCAAACGCGAGAATTCGGGCCATAACGCAGGTGCCGGTGCTCCCGGCGATGACCAGACCGGCGCCGACGAATCCCGATAGGGCGTAGAATCCCGGATGCAGCAGCGCGCCCAAACCAACGCCAAGAATCACGAGACTGCCTGCCGCGATCTGCACCTGCCGCATTATTTCGATCGGCCGGCGGGTATCCTTGAGAACCGGCAGCCCGGCCGCTTTCCAGGCGTTCAGTCCGCCACGTAGAATGTGTGCGTCGCCGCCGGCAGCGACCGCGAGCTTTTCCGCCGCTGCACCGGTTCGGCTTCCTGACCGGCAGTGAAAGATCAGCAGCTGCGCCTCGTGCCGATCCAGCGGAACGGTAAGGCGGGACAATGGAACAAGCTTGGCATTTGGGATACGCTCGCGCGCATGTTCGTCCGGTTCGCGCACGTCGATGAGCAAGGCCCCCTCTTCATTGATCAAGCGCAATGCTTCCTGTGGATCATGATGTGTGGTCATTTGTGTTTTCCTGATTTTCTGACCGGCTTACAAAACAGCCGATGAAGCGTCGCAAAAAGCTCTTCAATCCGCCCGTCCGCGATTCGGTACCAAACCGTGTGGGAATCTCGTCGAAACGTGACGATTCCCTCGTCGCGCATTTTCGCAAGATGTTGAGACAGCGCGGATTGGCTAATGCCGACTGCATCGACGAGGGAACCCACGGTCGCTTCGCCGTATTCGACCAGCTGGCAAAGAATCATCAACCGACGCTCGTTCGCGAGCGCACGGAGAATGCCCGCCACTTCCATGGCGCTTTTCTCAAAGTCCGCGAGATTCAGCATAGTCGTCACTATGTCACTTGCATTGCATTAGTAGTTGCTAATTTAGTGTGTTATGATATTAATTCAAGAGGCCTCGTGCAGATGCCAGTCCGGATACTCTATTCGCGTCACGGAAGGTGGCCGAAACAGGCCTTAAATGCGCGTTAGCCGCAAAGGGACGCCCGGTCGATATCTCGGATGACCGTTGGGTTCTTCTCCCGCGATTGAGCCCAGGGTTCTGATATAATATTAGATATTGCTAATTTTTCGGCCGCCATATCTGTTTCTCATCAGCACGTAGGCGTTCGAATGACATCCATTGAACCGCAGGCGTACCGATGAAATTCAACCGCCGATCCTTTCTTGCCGGTGCTGGGGTTATCGGCGCAGGCGCCTTCACGTCCTATTATGCCGATTGGACCGCGGCGGATGCGGCAGCGGAACGGCAGCCCCTGCGGATGCCTCCACTTATTGACGCGCGGAAAGAAGGCAACGCGGTTGCGCTACACGTGCAAGCGGGCACGACTGAATTCTTTCCGGGACGAGCGAGCGCTAGTCTCGGGTACAGTGGGAGCTACCTTGGTCCTTCAATCCGTGTCTATCAGGGGGACGACGTTGAGATTGCCGTGACCAACACGCTGAACGAAGACACCACGGTTCATTGGCACGGCCTTCTCATTCCAGCCGAACTCGATGGCGGACCCCACCGGATCATCACCGCTGGTAACGTTTGGCGTCCGGCGCTGCCTATTCGCCAGCCAGCCGCCACGCTGTTCTATCATTCCCACGTTCACGGGCGGACTGGAGTGCAGGTGTATTCCGGGCTGGCAGGCTTGCTGCTTGTTACCGATGAGGCCGAGCGGGCTCTTGCTTTACCCTCTGAGTACGGTGTCGATGACCTTCCCGTGGTCATTCAAGACAGGCAGTTCGCGGACGGGCTAATGGTGGTCCCGCAAGGAATGATGACGATGATGCAGGGACGTCGTGGCAATACCATCTTGTCCAATGGCACCCCGAACGCCACGGCGCGTGTTCCAAATCGATTGGTGCGTCTGCGGCTCGTAAATGGGTCTAATGCCAGAATCTATGACCTTTCGTTCAGCGACAATCGAACGTTTCACTGGATCGCAAGCGAGGGCGGTCTTCTCGATCGCCCCATCAGCGTCAGCTCGCTCACACTTGCGCCGGGCGAGCGCGCCGAGGTGTTGGTGGACTTTTCGAATGGCCAAGCCGTGTCCCTCAAGACGGCTCCGGACACCAACATGCCGATGATGACGGGACCGCTGGCAAAAGCACGCAATTTCGCGAAGGAAATTCTTGGCGGTCAGGGCGAGACAGTTTTGCAGTTTGACCCCGTTGGAGGCCATGGCGCGCCTAGCAAGATTCCAGAGCGCCTTGTGGAACGGCCGCGTGCGGATCCGTCGAAAGCCAACACACGACGCCGATTTGTTCTGAATATGGGGATGGGTGGAATGGGCATGGGGGGTATGATGGGCGGAGGGACGGACTCGGGTGGCGGCATGGTCATCAACGGCCGTCCGTTCGATATGAACCGCATCGACGAAAAAGTCCGGCTGGGTGATACTGAAATCTGGGAAGTATCGGGAGAGATGATGTCCCACCCCTTCCATATTCACGGAGTGCAGTTCGAGGTCCTTAGTCGCAACGGCGGCAAGCCGATTCTTCGCGACGCCGGTACTCGTGACACTGTAGTCATTAGAGCGCCGGTGGAATTGCTCGTGCATTTCAATCAGCCTGCCGAAATAGCGCCATTCATGTATCACTGTCATATCCTGGAGCACGAGGACAACGGCATGATGGGACAGTTTCGCACAATCTGACATCGATCGAATAGCTGCAACCGCCGTTCCATTCGATCCCTCTTGGCAGGGAGTGCATAGAAGCCCTTACCCGCCAAGATGGAACTTGCATCGCCGCTCATCGTTCCGTCCGGCCAATGACGGCCATCAATTCGGCGACCTTCTTTCGCTGGTCTACTTTGTCGCCACTCGCGATGGCGTGTTCGACCCAGTGGGAGACATGGTCTTTCAGGACTTCTTCCTCGACCCGCCGCAGCGCGGCACGGACCGCTGAAATCTGCGTGACGATGTCGATGCAGTAACGCTCCTCCTCCACCATCCTGGAAAGGCCGCGCACCTAGCCTTCGATCCGGCTGAGGTGTTTTTGACAGGGCTGGTCCGACAGGGCAAGCTGCTCGATTACGTTTATGTTCCTACCTCTATTCGGCTCTCGCCTGGATGCCTGCCAGCCCTCTACGGCAGCAGCAGTATGCAGGCGACGATAAACGCCGCGAGAATTGCCGAGATAGAAGCGGCTAAAGGCCATGCCGCCGTCAGCAAGCGGCTTATCGAGCAGGTCGCCCACGGTGGCTCCCAGTGGCCGCGTAAGGATGAACGCACTCCAGAACAGCAGGGTGCGTGATACATTTGTATAGAAATAAGCTCCAGCAATCACGACAAGACCGGCACCGAATACGAGCGCACCCCTTTCATAACCGAGCCCGGTCGTGTCAGCCATCCAATCACCGAGCGCCGTACCCAGGTTTGAGAAAACAGAATAGCGCCCCAGTAGAACATCTCGATCTTCGGCGAAATTCACGGTGTCGACGGATACCGAGCCGGCCGACCAATACCAAACGCCTAGGGCTGCCATGAGGAACAGGAAAAGGATCGATGCGCCGCCGGCATAACCGATGCCGAGCGATCGGTCCGCAAAATCGGCCATGGTGGACCCCGCGGTCGTGGTTGCAACGATTACGGCCAATAAAGGAACGGGTGGAATTTCTTCGCGGATACCTGTGCGGCGATGGCTGCAACGAAGATGCTGATAAAAATCGCGCTGCCGATTGCGTAGCCAAGATGCATCGACATTAAGACGGCATCACCGGCAGTTTCGCCGAGCGTCGTGGCGGCGACCTTGATGATCCAAAAACCCAAAGTGACTACCGGAACTTTGCTTGCATGAAGATCGATAACACTGACTGTTTTGCGAGGAGCTTCCATTATTTGATCAACCTTGTCGTTAATCCGGGAACCGTAGGCCAAATTTTGTCGCACCTATTCCGCTGCGCAACGTGACTAACCGAAGCGCGAACGTCTGGATGCAAGTGCCTGAGAACAGTTAGCCCGACAGAGTTAGGAGCGAATTAGCCCGCCGCCTTGACAGGAGCCCGAAGTGATCATGACCCGGGAAGCATTCGCTGCATGATCCGGTCGCGCAAGACGAAGACATGTATGAGGGCTGCAATAACGTGAATGCCGATGGCGATGAGCAGTCCCCATTCGGCTGTTTGATGCCAGCCACCGATCAGGCGGCCAGCGACGGATTCGGGAGCGGTCAGCATCGGCAGCGGCACAGCGAAAAAGAATGATATCTGCCAGCCCCTAAACGATGCAAAGAACCAGCCTGTCACGGTGGTTGTAAAGACCAATCCATAGAGAAGCCAATGAACGTTCTCTGACATGAGACGCTGCCAGCGCGGCAGCGTATCCGCCGGTGCGACAGGGTGGAACAGACGCCATACAAAGCGCAAGACGATCAGCATCAGGATGATAAGCCCGATCGAGATGTGCAAAGTCATGGCTTTTCCGGGCGTCGCGCCCCGCCGAATGTCGGGCATCAGCCAACCGATCGGGAACTGGACCAGGAGGAGCGCCACGATCATCCAATGGAAGACCTTGGCGGTATTTCCGTAGCTGAGTTGTTTTGTCATTCGGCAATCTAAGTCTCAATGAGAAGGAATGGATCGCAGTCTCAGTCTGCCTTCTTCTCGGCCTTCTCCGCCGCTTCGACGATATCCCCGTCGGTGAACAGAATGCCCTTGAGAATCTCTCGCCACTCCTTCTTGCGTCGAAGTAGAAATTCCAGGTCCATGCCGAAATGCTTGAACTCCTCCTTTTGAGCATTTTCCATGATCGCACGGGCTTCCTTGTCCTTCTCAAGTGAAATTCGCTGCTCATACCAGCCGATTGCCTCGGCTTCTTCGACCAGCCCGGTGATCATCCGCGCAAAGGTGCGTATCTCCGAGGAGAGTTCGGCAGCGGGCTCATGATATTGTTCGGTGGCCATACTCTGTTCCTATGATTGTTCGTTGGAGTCGATTTTTGGCCGCATCAGGGGTTGCATTGGTTTATGCAGATCCGCGAAGACGGCGTGCCGTAACGCTGAAAAGAGGGATTGATCGCAGCGGCGTACCCCCTATACACGATTTAGAATCATTCTAAATAGAAAAAATGGGTGCGTCGTGAAGAAATTTTCCGATCTGTCTGAGCGCGAAGTTTTGGCCGTCGCCATTTCCGGCGAAGAAGAGGACAGCCGCATTTATATGAGCTTCGCCGAAGATCTCAGCGAGCGCTATCCGGAGTCTGCCAAGCTGTTCGAGGTGATGGCAGAGGAGGAAAAAGGCCATCGTCATCTGCTGCTCGAAATGTACGAAAAGAGCTTTGGGCCGAATCTGCCCCCTATTCGGCGCACCGACGTGAAAGGCTTCCTGAGACGCCGTCCGGTTTGGTTGACGAAGAACTTGTCGCTCGACGTCGTCCGCAAGGAGGCGGAGATCATGGAGTTCGAAGCGCAGCGCTTCTATTCCAAGGCAGCGGAGCAGGCTACCAACGTGGGAGTCCGAAAGCTCTTGGGGGACCTGGCGGAAATCGAGAAAAGCCACGTAAGCCTGGCGGCAAAGCTTACCGACAAGATTCTCACGCCGAATGTCCGCGAGGAGGAGGACAGGACACGCAAACGCATGTTCGTCCTTCAATATGTGCAGCCCGGCCTCGCCGGTCTGATGGATGGTTCGGTCTCGACTTTGGCGCCGCTTTTCGCTGCAGCCTTCGCCACCCATCACAACTGGCAGACGTTCCTGGTAGGTTTGGCGGCATCAATCGGAGCCGGTATCAGCATGGGCTTTGCGGAAGCGCTGTCGGACGACGGCTCATTGACCGGGCGCGGCTCGCCATGGTTGCGCGGGGGGATCTGCGGGCTAATGACGACGCTGGGAGGACTGGGTCACACGATCCCCTATCTCGTTCCCGACTCCTGGCAGAACGCGTTTTGGATCGCAACCGCCATCGCCGGTGTCGTCGTATTCTTCGAGCTTTGGGCGATCGCATACATCCGGGCCCGATACATGGACACGCCGTTCCTCCAAGCCGTTTTCCAGATTGTGCTCGGAGGCGCGATTGTGCTTGCGGTCGGCATTCTTATCGGAGCCGCCTAGTGTCGGCGTGAAGTGAGCATACCCGCCACCCTCGTCAGCACGGGTGAAGACGCTCGGGCGATAGCCGCCGCGGCATTTAAGCGGCGATCAAGGACGGAAATCGTCCAAAGCCTGGTGGCGGGTGCCGTGTGACACAGGGTTTGTTCGCGAGATTGGTCGCGGACGCATCTCCAGCTTGATTGACAGCAATCAGATGCCTCTAATCGCTATCGACGGTTTGTCGTTTGACGGAAGCAGCATATGCGAATTCTGCTAATTGAGGACGACCCGATGATCGGCAAAAGCCTGGTCCGTGCGTTGCGCGATCAAGGCATGTCCGTTGATTGGACAACGAGCGACATTGAGGGCGAAGAAGCATTGGCCGTCGGAGGCCACGCGCTGGTGCTGCTGGATCTGGGGCTGCCTGGCAAATCAGGACTGGATGTTCTCAGGACCGCGCGAGCGGCCGGAAACAAAATTCCTGTCGTCGTGCTGACGGCTCGCGACGACCTGGACAACAGGATCGCTGGTCTGGACCTGGGAGCCGACGACTATATCACCAAACCATTTGAAGTACGCGAACTCGTCGCACGAATGCGCGCCGTCATGCGAAGGCAAAGCGGTTCCGCCAGATCGGTGCTCGAAGCAGGTGGGATTACATTAGATATGGAGACTCATGAAGTGGCCTTCCGAGGCAACCACGTCCTGCTTCCCGCTCGCGAATTCGCGCTGATGCGAGCTCTGATGGACAGACCCGGCGCTATCCTGTCTCGCGAACAGATCGAGAAGCGGCTCTACGGCTGGGGCGAGGAAGCGGAAAGCAATGCGGTCGATGTCTTGATCCACTCGGTCCGCAAAAAATTTGACAAAGACATCATCCAGAATGTCCGGGGGGATGATCATCAAGACCTCGCCATGAACTCCTTACGAAACACTGCGCTTGTGTGGATGACCTCGCTCCTGACAGTCGTGGGGATATTAGCAGTCGTGATTTCGTATCAACTGGCGCGAAACGAGGCCGCAGGCTTCCTCGACAGCCAGCTACGTCAGATCGCACTCAACGCCGGCCAGGGATTGGTCGCCGACGCGGCACCCCCGGCAGTCTACGATCCGGAGGACGACTTCGCTATTCAGATATGGGACGCTCCGGCAAAGAAGATCAGAAATTCTTCCGGCGGAATAGAGGTGCCTCTTCAGGCAAGTCCGGGCTTTGCGACAATTTCGGCAAGCGGCGAAGAGTGGCGAGTCTACATTGGGCGATGCCCGACGTACCGTGCAGGTCGCACAGCGCATGGTCGTTCGACAGGAGCTCGCCGAGAGCGCTGCGATCGCCCGCGGCCGCGCCGATCCTGACCGTTATTCCGTTGACCTGGCTCGTTATTGGCTAGTCGCTTGGCGGCGTAATGGGAAGTTGGCGCAGCTTGCGCAGGCGATCGCCGATCGCGGCGGCGATAGCAAGGAACCTCTCTCCGTCGAGGGAGTGCCGAGGGAGGTGAGGCCCCTGGTTGACGCGATGAATATTTTGATTGGGCGTTTGCAAATCGCGCTCGATCAACAGCGGCGCTTCGTTTCCGATGCCGCCCATGAATTGCGGACGCCCCTGACGGCACTACAGCTTCAGATCGAGAACTTGTGGAACGATGCCCCCGTTGGCAAAACCGGGCAGGCAGCTTTGGAATTGGGCAACGGGATCCGCCGCGCCTCGGTCCTGCTGGAACAACTTCTCCGGATGGCGAGGTTCGAAGCACCTGTCGGGCTGGAGCATTGGGCACGGATCAGCTTGTCGGGCCTCATAACCGAATGCGTGGCCGACCAGATGGCGATCGCGACCGGCAAGGAGATCGATCTAGGCATCGTTGCGCGGGATCCCGTTGAAATCTCGGGCGCGCCGAGCGACTGAAGATTCTTTTTGGAAACCTTCTGAACAACGCAGTCCGCTACACTCCGCGCGGCGGGATGATCGACGTCTCGGTGCGATTTGCGCATGGCAACGCCGTTGTGGAGTTTGTGGATTCCGACTACGGGGTGGCGGAGAGCGATTTGCCTCGCCTTTTCGATCGATCTTTTCGGGCGGCTCCGGCTGAAATCGATGGCAGCGGATTGGAGCTTGCGATCGTGCACGCGATCGCCAGGCGTCACGGATGGGTCGTGACGGTCGAAAACCGGACCGATCGATCGGGCATGATCGCGCGGGTCACCGGGCCAGGCTTCCTCATTCCCTCCTAAGTCTTCGCGACTACTTTGGGCCAGTAAGTCCATCCTTGCTGATGGATCGCTATTGGAATTCTCCGTGATGTTCGAAGCGTTGACCGATCGCCTTTTCGACGCAATCGCGGCAGCGTCAACGCTTGCAGGAGGGAGCCTCACCTTCGCAATGTTGTGGGCTCAATCTGCTGTGTATCTCGGTCCGTGCCCTGCTCGTCCTCCTCTGGATTTTGGGGCGCACGCCGAGCGGCGGGCTGCCGTCGATGCCGGCTTTTCGTCGCTTCTGGCGTTGACGACGGCGGTCATCGTCTCGTCCGTATGGATGCATCCTCGTCCCTTCACGGTTCTGCCAATCCGCAACTATCTCAATCACACTCCGGACAGTTCCTTTCCAAGCGATCACGGCACCCTGTTATTCGCACTGGGCTTCGCACTCTTGATATCCACATCCAGGCCAGGTCGTCAGTTTGGATCTCTGGCTGTGGTTCTGGGCGTCTCGGTGGGCTGGGCTCGAATCTTTCTCGGCGCTCACTATCCATTGGATATTGTTGGCGCTGCCGTGGTAGCCGCGATAGCCGTATTGGTCGTTGCATCGCCCGGGGGCCGCACAATTGGCGCACGCCTGACCGTTTGGGGGGGAGCATCTTTTTGGCTGGTCGATCGCTAAGAATCTACGGCAACGCTTTTAAAAATCGACGTCCCGTCTTCGATCTGAAACTGTTTGGCATGTCAAATGAACGATAAGCGGACTGCATCGCGACATCGCGTTTTCAAAGCGGGGAAAATAGCATTTGATGGTGGTGTGATCGATTGCACCGTTCGCAACCTTTCAAAAACCGGCGCGGCGTTGGAAGTCGAGAGCCCCGTCGGCATTCCTCACAAATTCACCGTGGTGATCGAATCGGATCGCATCCGGCGGGGTTGCCATGTCGTTTGGCGGAAGGAGCGGCGCATTGGCGTCATGTTCCACAACGACCCGGAAAACTGAAATATGGTTCGCGCGGAAGCCCTTGCCGTGTGGAACAAAGTTGAATTTCAAGCAATGTCTAAATGCCTTTTCGATGAGTCCCTCATTTTCTCCTAACAATTGATGGCTACAGATCCCTGACGGTGGCGACTTACGGCATCCAGGAAATCCACACGTCACAGCTTGCGAACAATCTATCCCGCGCGACCTTGATCGGACTTACTCTTCTGACCGCGACCGCTTCGTCCGCCATGGGCGGCAGCAGCTTCGCAAAGGAAGCTGCGATCACCCTCGATCAGGCCCGCGCCGCCGCGACGAAGGCGCAGCCGGGCACAATTCTCGATCAGGAGCTCGAGCACCGCAAGGGCGGCTCCGGCTTGCGTTACTCCTTCGACATCAAGGTCGGGGCGATCACCCACGAAGTTGGCATCGACGCCAAAACCGGAACCGTTCTGCAGAACTCGGCTGAAAAGCGATGATGTGACGCGGTCGACCATTCGGAGACAGGATCATGACCCGTGCAAGCCCCTCACGGCCCCATTCCCTCGCTATAGCCGGCATTCTCGCCGCGAGCCTGGGCCTGGGACCACATATTATGACAACTGCGATGGCGGAGGATACCGTGATCGCTCCGGAGAAGAATCCCCCGGGCGACATTCCAGACAGTCAGGTGTTCATCGAATATCGCTCGCCGCTCGGGTTCACCATCAAGGTACCGGAGGGTTGGGCGCGTCGTGAGACAAAAAGCGGCGTCACGTTCAGCGACAAGTACAACACGGTGCGGACGACAATTGAAGAACACGTTGAACCGCTCACGATTGCCGTTGTGAAAAACGAATTGACGGCTCAACTCGAGATGTCCGGTAAGGCGGTACGAATCTCGGGGGTCACATTAACGAGTGTTCCTTCGGGGCCGGCCATCGTCATCTCATACGCTTCGAATTCGGATGCAAATCCGGTGACCAACAAGGCGATCCGCCTGGAGAACGAACGTTACTTCTTCTGGAAGGGCGGTAAGCTTACCACCTTGACTCTGTCGGCGCCATACGGCGCGGACGACGCCGATCAGTGGCTCCTGATGGCGAAGAGCTTTAGGTGGCTCTGATGATAACGACCACGACGACGCAAAGCTGCGAATATCGTTGCAACATCGTCTGCGTCGTTTGGCGACCGCAAGGCTTCGCGACGCTGGCCGTTCGCCGCGCGATGAGAGAGCTGCAAACTGAACAATCAATGGGGCGCATCCTATGATCGCGATGGAAAATCAGCGTGTTTCGACCATGCTCAACAAGGTTCCGGAAATCACTATCTCGTTCTGGATCATCAAGGCCCTGGCCGTGACCGTCGGCGAGACGGCCGCCGATTTCCTGAACACAAATCTGGGTTTTGGACTCACGGTCACCTCGTGGATTATGAGTGCGTTTCTTGCCGTCGCACTGATCGTACAGTTCGCGCGCAAAAAATATGTCCCGTCGATCTACTGGATCTCCGTCGTGCTCATCAGCGTCGTCGGCACCTTGATTACAGACAATCTCGTCGACAACCTCGGCATCAGTCTCAAGGCGACCACGCTCTTTTTCGGCATGGCGCTGCTCGTCACATTCGCCGTGTGGTATGCGGTTGAGCGAACACTGTCGATCCATACAATCTATACGACGCGCCGCGAAGCGTTCTACTGGCTCGCTATTTTGCTCACCTTCGCTCTCGGCACGGCGGGCGGGGATCTCACAGCAGAAGGGCTGGGGCTGGGTTACGCACAGGCGGGACTCATATTCGGCGCGCTAATCGCGGTCGTCGCATTCGCCTACTATTTCCTGAAGATGGATGCGGTTCTGTCATTCTGGCTCGCCTATATTCTGACCCGCCCGTTGGGAGCTTCGTTCGGCGATCTGCTTTCGCAGCCGCTCGACAAGGGCGGACTGGGGCTCGGCACGACGCTCACCAGCGTGATCTTCTTCGTATGCATTTTCGGCCTCATTGTTTTTATGACTATCAGACATGGCAATCGCGGATCGTCCTATAAAGCATCCGGTAAAAGCTGAAGTTTGCATTCAGATCCGGCGACCTTCAAACGAGCACAAGTTCGTTTGGAGGTCGCCGGATTCGTGCAGGGCCTGGTGTTCGTGTCCTCCGGCGATAGCCATTGGCTTGAGTATGGGTCGGATTCCGCGATCCATCCGCGATCAGAGACAGACGGGAGTCTGCGAGCAGCCGAACCCCTTATTCGCCACTAAGTCCCGACGATTATGTTTTCGAACGGGCACCTCGCACGAGAAACCGACATGTCTCAAAAACAATGTGAATCCGGATCGCGCCAATGGTGCATCCAAAAGGTCAGAACGACCGCCGGAGGAGGGCTTTGATGGCGGCTATTCAGGCCTTCGACCTCTATCGCTTCTTTCACACGCGCGACTCCGAAACGTTGGCTTTGCGCGGCGTAAACTTGCGGATCGAGGCAGGAGAGATGATTGCCATGGTCGGGCCCTCCGGGAGCGGAAAGTCGACGTTGCTGTCCTGTCTCGCGGGGCTCGACGAGCCAGACGGCGGATACGTCGAGCTCTCCGGCGAGCGCCTCACAACACTCCGGCCCGAAGCCGTGCGGGCGAGCCGCCGAGCGGAGGGCATCGGCATTCTGATGCAGCCCGGAAACTTGTTTCCGACTTTGTCCATTGCCGACAACGTCAGGCTGCCGATGGCCATGATCGGCAAACCGAACGCGGCAAGGATTGGAGCGCTCTTGCATGACGTCGACCTCACAGACCGCCAGCATGCCCGTCCAGGCCATTTGTCAGGTGGCGAAGCGGCGCGAGCCGGATTGGCCGTCGCTCTGGCCACCTCCCCGCGCGTTCTTTTTGCCGATGAGCCCACAGGGCAAGTCGACGCCGCGGCAGAGGAGCGCGTGCTGGATCTTCTTGGCAGACAACGCGCGGCCGGGACTGCAATTTTGATTGCGACACATAGCCAGGCGCTCGCCGGACGGGCGGACCGGGTCATTCGCCTCGAAGACGGACGTATTGTCGATGTCTAAATCATTCATCCAAGCGATCGACGTCGCCAGGCAGTTTCGGCAGGCCAACAGAACTGTCGAAGCCCTGCTTCCTGCCTCATTCGTCGTCCGGTCTGGCGACCGGATTGCCCTCGTCGGTCCCTCCGGCAGCGGGAAGTCAACGCTGCTGCACCTGATGGCGGGACTCGACACAACGACTGGCGGAAAGCTGGCCTGGCCTGAACTCGGTACGCGCAGCGGGCTGCGCCCGAGACGGATCGGAATGGTGTTTCAAACGCCGGGCCTTATCGCGCACGACGCTTTGCCGCCCGATCCGGGCGCCGCCTTCATTCAGGCGCAGCAAACCGCCAATAATTTCGAGGCGCGCGTCGCCAACAATCTCGTCGCTCGATTGGATGGCGCGCGCAGTGACGCCCTCTACGCCAAGGTGCTGTTCCTGTTTCTTGGTCTTCCGGGGGTCACGCTCGCAATCCTTTTGACTCTGGCGGTGGCGATGTCGGGGACGGAGCTGCGGCAGCGCGAGCAGGCGCTTTTGCGAACCCGGGCGCATCGCTGGCGCAGATATTGCGGTTGGCAGGCGCCGAAGCGCTGACCATCGGAACCGTCGGAGTGGTCCTCGGCATCGCTCTCGCCGGTCTCGTGGCCTGGACCTCATGGCGGGTGACGGACGCGCGCCTTATCGCGCCCTACTTCGCTCTGGCGGCCGCAGTCGGTTTCGCGCTCGCCATCGCGGCGTTGTCAGCACGCTCACCACATAGGCCAGCGCAAACATAGAGGCGAACGTGACCGGCATCCACCGCCAGCCTGCCGTTTCACGCCAGATGGCGAGCGTCGACGCGCATTGCGGCGAAGATATACCGCGCCAGCAGTGAAAACGCGGTCGCTAGACATCACTTGAAGAGCTATGAATGCAACAGGTGTTGCATTGAACTGACTACTCAGATATGCAACAGGTGTTTCAGCGGAGAGATATCTCATTCCAATTCAATGGCTTCTTTTCTTGGGGCAACTTCCTGCCGCTCCGTCCAGCGGGCGGGTTGCGCTGTGGAGACGCCTTCGCGCTGCCGGTGCTGCCAGCGTGCTGAATGGGGCGTGGGTCCTACCTGTTACGGACGAGCACAAACTGCTTTATGCCCAGCTCGTCGAGATAGTACGCGCGCAGGGCGGCAGCGCCACCGTCTTTGCAACCACTGCAACCAGCGAAGAAGAAGAGCAAGCCATCGTTGCCCGGTTTCAGGCGGACCGAGCACGCGAATACGACGAGTTCTCCGAGCGCTCCGGCGAATTTTTTGCCGAGATCGAAAAGGAGACGCGTCGTCGGAAATTCACGTTTGCAGAACTTGAAGAGATCGAGGACGACCTCGACAAGCTTTCTGCGTGGCTCGCCAAGATCAAGGCGCGCGACTTTTTTCCCAATGCTCGGATACAGGCGGCGAAGGAAACGCTAGAAACCTGTGGCGCCACCTTGCGAACCTTTGCCGACGAGGTCTATGCGCAAGAGGGCGTTGTAGACGCGACTGAGGTCAGCACTGGTTCGCTGGATTCCGACATTCCGAATTCTTCTCTCAAGAAGCGCGAGAGACCCCGGCATGGCTGACCACGTTCTGACGACCTCGATGGCGCTTCGAAACCTGCCGCGCGGAATCTGGGCGCTCGGGTTCGTATCGATGTTCATGGACCTCTCATCCGAGATGATCCACGCTCTGCTTCCCGTCTATCTCGTCACCATGCTCGGAGCCTCGGCGCTCACGGTCGGGCTCATCGAGGGTCTTACCGAAGCGACGGCGATGATCACCAAAATCTTCTCCGGCGCGCTGTCTGATTGGTTGGGCCGCCGCAAGCTGCTGGCCGTTATCGGCTACGGGCTTGCCGCCCTTACCAAGCCAATCTTCCCGCTCGCGACTACGATTGAGTGGGTCGTGACTGCTCGCTTCCTCGACCGCGTGGGAAAGGGTATTCGCGGGGCACCGCGCGACGCGTTGGTGGCCGATCTCGCGCCCGCTCCGTTGCGAGGAGCAAGCTTCGGCTTGAGACAATCCCTCGACACGATCGGGGCCTTCCTCGGTCCCCTCGCCGCAATCGGGCTTATGCTTTTCACCGGCGATAATTACACCGCGGTGTTCTGGATCGCGGTCATCTCCGCGTTCATCGCGTTTGGCCTGATGGCGTTCGGGGTGAAGGAGCCGGAACGCGCCATTGACGCTGCGGCAAGACCCAAGCCGCACTTCGCCGATGTCTGGCGGCTCTCAGGGCCATTCTGGGCCGTGGTAGCGGTTGCGGTGGTGCTGACACTGGCCCGGTTCAGCGAAGCCTTTCTGGTTCTGCGGGCTCAGAATGTAGGTCTCGCGATTGCGATCGTACCCGTCGTCATGGTCGTTATGAACATTGCTTACGCATTCGCGGCTTACCCCGCCGGCGTACTGTCCGATCGGTTCGGGCGTCAGGGCGTCCTGATCGTCGGCGTCGCCACACTCGTGGTCGCCGATCTGCTCCTGGCACTCACGACGTCAGTGCCCATCCTTTTGTTCGGCGCGGTGTTTTGGGGCCTGCACATGGGCCTGACCCAAGGGCTGCTTGCAACGCTGGTGGCGGACACCGCGCCTGCCGATCTGCGCGGAACCGCGTTTGGAGTGTTCAACCTCGCGAGCGGGGTGGCCATGCTCGTCGCCAGCGTGGTCGCCGGAGCGCTCTGGGATGTCTACGGACCGATCGCGACTTTCCTGGCCGGCGCGACTTTCACCGCCATCGCTTTGGCCGGCCTGCTCGCTCTACGAAAGCAATTCCGGTTCAGACAACACTTCATCAGCTTAGAGCAATCGGAAACTGTCGATGGATGTGAGCATGGCCGGTAGCGAGCACAAGAATCCCAGTGGACCTAGGCGTCGAATCGTCCGGCTTCTGGCTATTCTGGCGGCGATCGGAGGTGTTGGCGTGCTTGTGGTCTGGGGTTTCCTCGCCGGACGCGGCGAGGCAACGATGGAAGCCGAGCGAGAACGTCCGGTCAAAGCGCCCTTACGCGTGTCGACCGACGGCCGGGGTCAGCCCGTCGTGACCCTCGACGCCGCAACGCGTAGGCAGAGCGGAGTCGATGTCACCAAACCAAAGCCGACGCAATACCAGGAGCAAGTCCGCGCCTACGGAACAGTGCTTGACCTCGACAAGCTGGTTACGCTGGACAACAATTATGTAACCGCCGTCGCCCAGCTTCAGAGCGCTCAGGCCAGGATCGTTGCATCGAAGGCGGCTTTCGAGCGCGCGCAGGCCCTTTCCAAGGACAACATCACAACTGTGGCGCAGCTACAATCGGCCCAGGCCACATTCGGTGCGGATCAAGCCGGAGTCGCAACGGCAGAAGCCCAGGTCAAAACGCTAAAAGCAACGGCGCTGCAGGAGTGGGGAACGGTCATCGGCAAGGCACTCATCGAGGGCGGCCCGCTGGTGACGCGTCTGATCGAACGTCAGACTTTCCTCCTCCAGATCACGCTGCCGCCTGGGACGTTCATAACGGCGGCACCGAAGGCGACGGTTCAATTCGGCGCAAGCGCCTCGCGCCATCAAGTCGATTTTGTCTCGCCCGCCACGCAAACGGACCCAAAGATCCAAGGCCTGAGTTTTTATTATGCGGCCGATGCCGCGAGCAATCTGTTGCCAGGAATGAACGTCCTTGCGTTCCTGCCGTCCGGTGCTCCCATCGATGGAATTGAAATTTCAGCCTCGGCCGTGGTGTGGTGGACGGGGCGGGCATGGATCTATCTGCGCACTGGCGCGGACACGTTCACGCGCCACGAAATTCCAACCGATATGCCCGCGCCCGGAGGCGGCTTCATCGTTTCCGTCAAGAGCCTCCCACCCACTCCGGAGATTGTGACCCAGGGAGCACAGATCTTGTTGTCCGAAGAATTCCGCGCGCAGATCCAGGTCGGCGAGGACAACAAATGACGCCGGCAACCCCCGGTCCCTCAGCCCCGTCGGGCTTGCAAGCGAATGTGATCGGCTTCGCGATCCGCTTCCGCGGCATCGTCGTGGCGTTGGCGTTGCTGCTGCTCGGCTACGGCATCCTCTCGGTTATTCGCGCGAAATATGACGTTTTCCCGGAGTTCGCACCGCCCCAGGTCGGCATCCAGACCGAGGCGCCCGGCCTTACGCCAGAACAGATCGAGGTCCTCGTCACCCAGCCGATCGAGAATGCCATCAATGGTGTCCCCGGCGTGCAATCGTTGCGGTCCACCTCGATCCAGGGGCTCTCCGTCATCACAGTTATCTTCGCGCCCGGAAGTGACATCTATCGGGATCGGCAAGTGGTGGCCGAGCGTCTGGCGGTCGCCGCACAACAGCTCCCGGCGGGGACGGGGCCGCCGGGAATGACGCCGCTGACCTCCTCGACGAGTACCATCCTTGTCGCCGGGCTCACCTCCGACACACACTCGCTGATGGATTTACGCACTATCGCCGATTGGACGCTGCGCCTGCGGCTTCTCGCCGTGCCGGGCGTCGCCAAGGTCGCGGTGTTCGGCGGCGATCTTCGTTCGCTTCAGGTTCAGGTCCATCCGGACCAGCTCATTCGCTATAATCTCACCCTCACCGACGTTCTGACCGCGGCGAAGAAGGCGACCGGCGTGCGCGGTGCGGGCTTTATCGACACAACCAATCAACGCATCGTCTTCCAGACCGAGGGCCAGTCACTCCAGGTGGAGGATGTTGCTCACACTGTTCTGCTGAACCAGGGCGCTTCGAGCGTGCTTCTCGGCGACGTCGCCGAGGTGGTCTATGCGCCGGAGCCGCCGATCGGCGGCGCGACGATTATGGGCCAGCCCGGCGTAATGTTGAATGTCTCGGGGCAATACGGGGCCAATACGGTCGAGGTGACCCAGCGCGTCGAAGAGGCGCTGGCGAGCTTGCGGCCGGGGCTGGAGAAGGCCGGTATTAAATTTCACGGCGATCTTTTTCGCCCGGCCAACTTCATCGATACGGCCACCAACAATGTCCGGGACTCGCTGGTTCTTGGTGGCATCCTCGTCATTGTGGTGCTGTTTCTGTTCCTGTTCGATCTACGCAGCGCAGCGATCGCCTGCACGGCGATCCCGCTGTCGCTGCTTGCCGCCGTCATTATCCTCGACGCTTTGGGGCAGAGCCTGAACACAATGACCTTGGGCGGGCTCGCGATCGCCATCGGCGAAGTGGTTGATGATGCGGTAATCGGCGTTGAGAACATCGTCCGGCGTTTACGCGAGAACAGGCGTTTGCCGGAACCTCGACCGGTGGGCCGGGTCGTACTCGACGCCTCGCTCGAAGTGCGCGGCGCTGTCATTTATGCGACCTTCGCGGTTATCCTTGTCTTCTTGCCCGTGCTGACGTTGCCAGGTCTCGCCGGCCGGTTCTTTGCGCCGCTCGGCATGGCCTATATCTTCGCCATTCTCGCATCGCTTGTCGTGGCACTGACGGTGACGCCGGCGCTCTCGATGCTGCTGCTCACCGGCCGCGGACGAGGAGGCGAAGGCGCGGGTGCGGTCGCGCATGATAGAGAGCCGCCCGTCGTTCGCTGGACGCGCGGGCGTTATGAGCGAATTTTGCGCGGTATCGCCATCCATCCGCGGACGGCGATCGCCGCCGCTCTGGTTTTTACCGTGGCCGGTTGTGCCGCCCTTCCGTTCTTTGGTAGCGCCTTCCTGCCCGAACTCAAGGAAGGGCATTTCATTCTTCACATGTCGGCTGTGCCCGGCACCTCGATTGCCGAATCCGAGCGCCTCGGCGCGCTTGTGACCAAGGCTCTGATCGCTCTGCCGGTGGTGCGCTCGGTCGCCCAGCACATCGGCCGCGCCGAGAAAGCCGACGACACCGCAGGCACGCATGAAAGCGAGTTCGAAGTCGACCTCAAATCCGGATTATCGGGCGACCAGACGGAAGGAGCGCAGGCCGACGTACATAAAGCGCTCCGCGGGTTCGCGGGAGTCAATTTCGCGGTAACGCCATTCCTGACCGAGCGCGTAGAGGAAACCTTGTCGGGCTACACGGCTGCCGTCGTCGTCAACATCTTCGGCGACGATCTCGACACGCTCGATCGCGCGGCACGGGACGTCGCGCGTACCGTTGGGGGTATCCAGGGTGCGGCGGACGTGCAATTGCAATCGCCGCCTGGCATGCCGCAGTTGACCATTCGACTCCGGAAAAAGGACGTGGAGCGCTGGGGCTTCGATGCGGTGGACGTCCTCGATTTGGTCCGCACCGCCTATCAGGGCGATGTTGTGGGCCAGAGCTATGATGGCAACCGGGTTTTCAACGTCATCACGGTGCTTGACGCCGAGAGCCGCAATAGTATCACCAAGGTCGGTGACCTCGCGCTACGCGCCCCGAGCGGCAGCTATGTGCTTCTCAAGCAAATCGCGGACATATACGAAACCGCCGGGCGCTATCAGGTATCTCATCTCGGCGGCCGACGTCTCCAAACGGTGACGGCGAACGTTGCCGGCCGTGACGTCGCCTCGTTCGTGCGGGATGCTCAGGCCGCGGTCTCTGCCAACGTAGAACTCCCGAGCGGGGGCTACGTGGAATTCGCCGGTTCGGCGCAGGCGCAGGCGCAATCCCGGCGCGACCTGCTGATTCATTCGTCGATCGCCGCAATCGGCGTGGTGCTGCTGCTGTCGATCGTAACGCGCAACTGGCGAAACCTGCTGCTCGTTCTCGTCAATCTGCCCTTCGCGCTCGTTGGTGGCGTGCTGGCGGTATTTGCGACCGGAGGCGTACTCTCACTCGGTTCGATGGTTGGTTTCGTGACACTGTTCGGAATCACGCTGCGCAACTCGATCATGATGATCTCCCACTATGAGCATCTGGTCGAAACTGACGGCATGCTTTGGGGTCTCGAAGCTGCAATCAAAGGCGCCGGCGACCGGCTGACGCCGATCCTGATGACCTCGCTCGTTACTGCGCTCGGTCTCCTGCCTCTCGTGATCGGAATGGGAGATCCAGGCCGTGAGATAGAAGGCCCCATGGCGCTCGTGATCCTGGGAGGCCTGCTGACCTCGATGGCCCTGAATTTGCTTGTCTTACCCACCCTAGCCCTGCGCTTCGGGCGGTTCGAGTCGGCCGTCGATGAACTCGGCGGCGGTTCGCCTGAATTGGCGAAACAAAACTCGAGCTAATATCTTACCAGTACCCGCAGCCGAATGTTTCCGGAACGAGCGAACTCATCGGCCATCTGGTGCTCTCGACCCCCGCAATGAGCGCGATCGATGCATTGTCGAGCCACGTCGAGCCGGATGAAAAGGCCAAACATTCCGGCGGCTACCCGTCCTCTGAATATAACGACAATATCGACGCGATCCGAACGAGGTCACGTTTCGGTCATCACACCCATCCTCCGACCGTTCGCAAACCCGTGCGACGGCGGCGTGGAGCGTCGACCGCTCTTCTAGGAACTTTATGCTTTCACTGGGACGATGGCCGGACGGCGCGTCGAGCATCGAACTCGGATCGATCGTTGACCGATTTGGTCGGAGCGACTAGTGTTGGAGTACAGATGGGGATGGAGTCCCCCGATACCCGCCCGTCGTGGGCTGATGACTCCTGCTGGGATGGGGCTGCAAAGCTCCGTCATGGCGGGAGCTTTGTTTAACCCGCCATAGGCGGGTTTTTTGTTGCCCTTCGATGATTGCAAGGGCAGCCGCATGGACATTCTTACCAGGCAATTGCGCGAATGGCTTAAATTGATCGCGGGCGATGGCTTTGCCGCGTCAATTCTTGCTGCCGTCGCCGCGGTCTGTTTTCTCGCGTTCGGATTGGGCGTGGCCTACGACCTCGTCGGCGGCCTGCTTGTCCTCGGACTAGTCACCGCTATCTTCGAAGCGCGGTCGCGCGCGAAGAATCGAAGATAGCGCGATGCAAGCGTATCTGATCGTGTTCCTTGGCGCTGGCATCGGCGGTGCTTTCCGACATGGAGTCAACGTCTGGTCCGCTCGCGTCTTCGGTCTGAATTTTCCCTACGGCACATTGATCGTCAACATCGTGGGGTCGCTGGCGATGGGTTTGATCGCCGGCTATTTCATGGCGAGCGGAAGCGCCTCCCAGCACTGGCGGTTGTTTCTCGCGACCGGCATTCTTGGCGGCTTCACTACCTTTTCGTCGTTCTCGCTCGACGTCGCCCTGCTTTATGAGCGCGGCGAGTTGGTGGTCCTCGCCTTTTACGTTCTGGCTTCGGTGTTGGCGTCTGCTACGGCGTTGTTCATCGGACTCTGGGCGACGCGGAGTTTAATTTCTTGAAAGGGTTACATCGGCAAAGGCATGTCGCGAGGGACGCCGTTTGGCCGACGCAAAGGAGCGCGCATGTCCTTTGACAATCCTGCTACGCAGCCATCGATCGACCGGCGTCTCGTCCTCGTCCGGCACGGCCAAAGCGAGGGAAATCTGAAGAACATCTTCACTGGCTCGCGCGATCTCGGTCTGACGGAACAGGGAATTGCCGAAGCCGGCAGTGTTGCGCAACGGTTGCAAGCGTTGGATGTTCGGTTCGATATCGCCTTCACCTCAAGGCTTCGACGGGCATGGCAATCGTGTTCGATCGTCCTGGAGAACATGGGACAAGCCAATGTCCGGCAGTGTCGCAATGCCGCACTCAACGAGCGAGACTACGGCGATCTCACTGGTCTGAACAAGGATGAGGCTCGAACGCGTTGGGGCGACGATCAAGTTCATCTGTGGCGCCGCTCGTATGATGTTTCGCCGCCGGGCGGAGAGAGCCTGAAGGATACGTCCGCACGGGTATTGCCATTCTTCATCCAAACGATCTTGCCCGCAGTCATGCGCGGCGACAGGACGTTAGTGGTTGCCCACGGGAATAGTCTGCGCTCCCTGGTCATGGTTCTGGACAGATTGTCGCCCGAAACAGTCACCTCGGTCGAGTTTGCGACCGGCGATATTCATCTTTATCGCCTCGCTGCCGATACGACCGTCGCGCAAAGGCAAGTCTCACTGGCATCAGGTGAAACATGACATTTCCCACATTCGTACCGGCAATACCGATCCAATGCTTCGCCCTCGATGCCATCGAGAAGAGCGCGACCGCTTTCGGCAAGCCCGTTTTGCTGATTCACGGCGACAATCATTACTTTTCCATCGAGCCGCTGAAGAACGGCAAGGGCCGCCCAACCCCAGGCGTCAACAACAGCGATACCCTGGTTCACGGGTTTCGTGCGCTGCGCGATCCCGATCCACCCGGCGTATCCGGATTCGCGCCGCTCATCATTCCAGAGAACGGCTTCGGGTGCACCAAAGTGAACTGCGGGCGAAATGGCATCCATCGGCGTCATCATCCGTTCGGAATTGCTCGTCGGAGAGCAGCCGCATGAAGAATTTTGTCAGTCCATCTTTCTTTCGGCTGTTCGATCTTTTGATGAGCACCCACAATCCGGGTTCGAAGCGATCGCATTGGACGTTGGACGGCGTCGAGTGCGCGAGAGAGAGGCACAGTTATAGCGGCCCGACGAATGGCTTCGTTGTCGAAGCTTTTACTCTTAGCGGTCCGGTCGTCGGGGATGGATGCTCATGGTCGTGAAGGAATACTGGTGGATGGGCGAAGCCGCCAAAGCGATAAAAACCATCCGGTGGGCGCGCCCGATCAGCGGCAGGCGGCTCGATGCCATCGCATGGTTTCGTAATCAGGAGGTCGAGCTCGATCGCGCGGCGCCTCCGATAGCACATATTGGAAACTCGCAATGACCGAAGGAACGGCGAACGACCGAGGTCGCCAATCAAATGTCGGGAGGTCCTGTCTCGCTTTCTTTGCGACAACGAACCGGTTTTTGAAGTCTCACCCGATTGGCCGCGCCGTGACATATACGACAAATGCGCTTCTCATCTGCGTTGGTCTTGCCGGCGGGTGGGCCATCGGCCTGCAACTGGTTGGGAATATTCACGTCGTCGAACCCGGGGTGCTTTACCGCTCCGCCCAGTTGAACGGGCAGAAGTTGGCCGATGTGATGGCTGCCTACGGCATCAAGTCGGTGATCAACCTGCGCGGAAAAAATAGCGGGTCTTGGTGGTACGACAACGAAGTGGAGGTGACGACCGCGCATGGAGCCTCTCATCTGGACGTTCGAATGTCGGCCTTACGGGACCCGGAGGACGCGACGATCGCCCAACTGATTGAGACGATGCGCACCGCCCCTCGGCCGATGCTGATCCACTGTCAAAGCGGGGCCGATCGGACCGGATTGGCCGCAGCTTTGTTTGAGCGTTTTGTCGAAAGGCGCCCTACCGATATTGCAGCTCATCAAATTTCCTTCCGGTACGGGCATTTTCCGTGGCTCGGAAGCCGGTCAATTGCCATGGACCGAACATATTGGAAGCTTTCGACCGGTGGCTTGCCGAAGACTGAGTAATGTATCGAAAGCGACCCGAAAGAAACGAGCAAACGACAGGAAAGATGATTGCTGAGATCGAAGTTTTTGAACGGCTGGCACCTGCCCGTGACGAGCGTTATCTCAAAACGCTTCATCGATCAGCGACGCGGCGGGGGAAAATCCCCTTGGGCAAACGGAGGGCATGTAGCAAAAATTCGTAAGACCGCTCTATCAGCGGCAGAATACGGTCTGCAACGTGAAGATGAACAGCCCATGCCACAGCAGCACCTGTGGCCGCGACAACGGCGGATCCGACCATATCGAGAGGAAAGTGAACGCCCACGTAGATTCGAGCCAAGGCCGTCGCAAGACCGGCGAGAACCAATACCCATCCCCACCCGCGCTGTACTCGCGTGACGAGGAGACCGAAGCCGAAGGTCCAAAGGAATGTGGTGTGATCGCTCGGAAAAGAGCTGTCGGGCGAGTGGGCGAGAAGGGTGTGGCCCAAGCCTATCGCGAAGGGGCGTGGATGATACCAGAGAAGGCCAATGGTCCAGCTCAGTACAAACGCGGTCAGGAGCCCGGTCCCGATCGAAATCAACGCATCCCGTTGGTCGCGCACGCCTCGAATCCACAAGCATACCGCCAGAACGGCGGCCACATAAACGAGATATTCCGCGGCTACCTTGGCGAACGCTATCGTTACGACATTCGCTGAAGCCGGGGCATTGAGGGCCAGAAAAAGTGCGGTATTCCAGGTTTCCATCGTTCTCTCAGCAATACGTCCGCATCGGCGCGGGAGGAAGGTTAGGACCATCGCGTCTGAATTGGGCGCGGTCGGGGCGGAAACAAAATCGACACTCAATGTTGGCGCTTTCAACGCAGACCCACCATTCTGCGGAAAGATAGGTCGTCCCATTTTCCGTATTCGGCAAGTGTCGGTTTCCTTCACGGAGGATTCGCTCGCCGACAATGATACAATACTCGGTGTACCTAAATTCATCTTGCATCACCGGTTCGCGTCGGTGCGCTGTCTCAAATTCTCATCGGAAGAAGTAACATGATCGTTAATTGGGCGCATGCTTGGCCGCCGGCGATTGCCGCATTTCTGGCCTCACTCGTCGAGTTCGTCGAAGCTCTGACCGTGGTTCTGGCCGTGGGCGCGGTCCGCGGCTGGAGCGGTGCACTGATCGGAAGTGGGGCCGCGCTTGGCGTGCTGCTGGCCATCGTCGTGGCTATCGGTCCGGCGCTCACGCGTATCCCGCTGGATGTCGTCCAGCTCGCCGTCGGACTGCTTCTGCTCCTCTTCGGAATGCGATGGCTGCGCAAGGCAATCCTGCGTTCGGCCGGAGTTATTCCTTTGCATGACGAGAACGCGATCTATTCCAGGCAAACGGAATCGCTGCGCAAGCTCGCGCAGCGTGGGCGAGGATGGGACAAGGTCGCCATCGCAACAGCTTTCAAAATCACGATGCTCGAGGGCACAGAGGTAGTCTTCATTGTTATCGCTGTCGGTTCCGGCGGCGTGGGCTTGCTTGTTCCGGCGAGCGTGGGGGCGCTGGCCGCGCTGCTTGTCGTCGTCCTGCTTGGCTTTGTCGTTCACAAACCTTTGGCATCCATTCCGGAGAATACCTTGAAGTTCATGGTCGGTGTATTGCTCTCCGCCTTTGGGGCTTTCTGGGTTGGCGAAGGCATGGGACTTCGATGGCCGGGGCAGGACTGGTCGATCCTTGGTCTCGTCGCTGGCTTTCTGATCATCGCATTGATCGCAACCTCGCTTTGCCGGGCCCGGTTTGCCGCGCGCGATGCCGCGAAACGATAGGAGCTCATGCATGCGCTGGTTCAAGACGATCATTCTGGAGCTTTACGGCCTGTTCGTGGATGACGGCAGCTTTGCAATCACAATCGTTGTATGGCTTGGCGTCGCGTGGCTTGTGCTGCCATGGCTGATTCCGGGCTCGGCCTGGGGCGGCGCAATCCTGTTCGCCGGTCTTGCCGTGATTCTCACCGAGAGTGTCTGGCGGCATCGGACGTAGGTGGATCTCCTCCGACACGACCGATCCTATCGACCGTCTGACGACCACCTTCGGAATACGATCAAGGCTATGTTTCCCGTTTTTGGTCATCGGAATGCGATGCGGTGAAGCGAACACCGATACGCTTCTCCTTGCGCCAGATAACCCGGCACTGATGCGCGCCGTTCTCCATTACCAGGGAAAAGACGTCAGGAATTCCGATGGGTGATGTCACGTCAAGCTAGGCGCCGTACTCGGAAAGATTTCGAATTGAGCAACTGATCGCACCTCCACCAAAGGAGACCCCGCGACGCGGTGTTGAACGATGTTCCTCCATTTGAGAACTCCATGATGTAGTCTTCAACCAACGCCTAATCTCAGGGACGCGGCGAAAATGCCGCGGGATGCGGTCCCGGCCGCTGCGGAATAACGAGGATACAAACGGTAATGACAACGATGAGGGCCGCCGAGACGGAAAAATCTCCAATGGCAAGCCCCCCGGCGGCGATCGGCTTGTCAAGTGAGTTGGCGATCGTGGCGCCCAGCGGGCGCGTCAGGATGAAAGCGGCCCAGAACAACGTGGTGCGAGACATCGTCGTAAAGAAGTAAAGAACAGCGACGATTGCCAAGACGACGGCGATCACAAGCGCACTGCCGTTGTAACCGAGCCCGGTGTCATCTGCCATCCAGTCGCCGAGCGCCGTGCCGAGGGTCTGCGAGAACATGATGGTCGCCCAGTAGAACGCTTCGACTTTGGGCGACGTAACGGTTTCGACGGAGACGGAGCCGAGCGACCAGTACCACAAGCCCAGTGTCGCCATGACCATCGTGAAGAGCGACAGGGAGCCGCCGAGATAGCCAATGCCGAGCGAACGATCGACCAAGTCGGCAAGCGTCGTTCCGGCGAGCGTGGTCGCCGTGATGGCGGCCCAGTACAGGAAGGGCTGAAATCGCTTCGCCCTAATCTGAGCACTCACGGCCGCAATCAATACGGTGGCAAAGATTGCAGTGCCGATCAGATAACCGAGACCCAACGTCAATGTTACCGCGTTGCCGCCCACCTCGCCCAGGGTGGTCGCGAATATCTTGATGACCCAGAATCCGAGCGTGATTGCCGGCACCTTGCTGGCTTCTGTGCTGACGATTCTGTACATGCGGCTTTCTCCGAACAACGATTGCTGATTGAACGACAAATTGACAAATTGAACATGGGAGCCGCTCTCCGACGGCTACGGATCCTGCATCGCTCGACGCGCCACGCTTGAAAATTTGCGAACGCTCATGAGGATCGCCATCGCTTGCCGACGCAGTAGCGTCATGCCGGATGCTTGCCCGCGCGCTGCGGCAACAGGATCAGGCACGCAAGGATGAAGGCTGCGATCACCGCCGATGCGAGCGGTCTGCTGAGACTGAGACCCCCGGCAGCGACCGGTTTATCGAGGAAGTCGCCGACCGTCGCGCCGAGCGGACGGGTCAGAATGAAGGCCGCCCAGAACAGCAGCACCCGCGACACGTTTGTGCGATAATAGAGTGCGACAACGACGGCCAGCCCGGCCGCAAAGACGAGAGCGCCCCCTTCATAACCAAGGCCGCCGGTGTCGGCCAGCCAGTCGCCGAGCGCAGTGCCGAGGGTTTGCGAGAACGTGATCGCTCCCCAGTAAAACGCCTCGACCTTCGGCGTAGAGACAGTGTTGACCGATACCGTTCCCTCCGACCAATACCAAAGCCCGAGGACGCTCACGAGGCAGAGAAACAGCAGCGATGAGCCGCCGGTATAACCGATCCCGAGCGATCGGTCGGCGAAGTCGGCCATCGTGGTGCCAAAGGTGGTCGAGGCCACGATGGTCGCCCAGTAGAGAAACGGGTGAAAGCGCTTCGCGACGATCTGTGCGATCACGAACGCGATGAGCAGCACCGCGAACAAGGCTGTTCCCGCCAAATAACCCCAGTTCAGCGTCATGGTGACGGTGTCACCGCCGGTCTCGCCGAGCGTTGTGGCAAGAATTTTGATGATCCAGAAGCCGAGCGTGACTTCAGGGACTTTGCTCAATGCGAATTTCTGGGCTGGGGTCATGATTGCATTTCCGTTATGTAGCCGGCCACCCGGCGCGTGCGAGGACGCACCGGGTTTGTTCGTGGGACCATGCTGCGGGTCAGTCCGGATGAGGACCTTCTGTCTTGTTTTCGAGCACCTTGCCGCTCGCGGCATCGACGCCGACTTCCTGCGTCCGCGAGCCGTTCTTGATGTCGAACGAATAACGCAGGCCGCTGCCTCCGGATTCGCGCTCAAGCTCTTCGTCGGTGACTTTCCCGGGATGGGCCTTGAGGGCGGTTTCCCGGGCCTGCGTAATGGTGACCTTCGCTTGACCGGCAAGCTTTTGACCGGTGTAGGCCAGCGCTGGCGCCGCGAGCGCCAGCAAGATACCTGCGGCGCCCAAGGCGCCCAGGCGATACGGGGTAGTCCTGATCATGTGTCTCTCCAATTCGCCCCCGCTTGCGAACGGATGCGCGACGCGTCGGCGACGGCCCGCTCCGATGAGATGACCATGGCCCCGGAGACTGAGGACAAAATGAGCCTGGGTGGGGCGAGAAGAAAAAAGAGCGCTATGCCGGTAATGTGACGCGCGCGAGAACGCCGGCGGCCCCGTCGGGGCGATTCTCGACGGTCAGGACAAGACCGTTGCGCTCGGCAATTCGCCGCGCGATCGCCAGCCCCAGACCGGTTCCCTCGACGTCCGGCGGCGACGCGCGATAGAACCGATCGAAGATGCGGGAAACGGCGCCGGGCGGCAAACCGGTACCCGTATCCAGAACCTCGACAACGCTTCGCCCGTCGCGCAGAGTCAGGGAAACGTCCACCTGCCCGCCGGAGGGCGTGTACCGCACGGCGTTATCGATCAGGTTTGCGAATAGAACGCGCAATTCCTCGACCGAACCATGCAGCGTCGCGGACGTCTCCATCCGGGCCCCGAGATCGATGCCCTTGTGTTCGGCCAGCACCACATGATCGCCGACGCAGTCGAGCAGCAGCGGACCCACCTCAACCGTTTCGCTGAGGGGTGCTACGGGTTCATCGAGGCGAGCCAGTCGCAGCAGTTGACCGACGAGGGCGCTCGCGCGCCTTACGCCCTGCGCAAGTGCCGCCTTGCCAGCCTCGAATTCCGCTCCGACCGAACCGGAACTGTTGATCTTGAGGTTATCTACCTGGATTTGCATCGCGGCGAGCGGGGTGCGGAGTTCATGCGCCGCGTCGGAGAGAAACCGCTTCTGCGCTTCGACGGCGGCGCGCAGGCGCTCGATCAGGCCGTTCATGCTTTCGACCAGAGGCGCCACTTCGACCGGAATTCCGGTGAGGGGAATGGCTGCGGCCGCTACCGCACTTCGATTGGCGATATCTCGCGCCAAGGTGTCCAACCGTCCAAGCATCCGGTTCAGCGCCCAGCCGACGACGAGCCAGGACAGCGGTATGACGATCAGGATCGGCGCCGCGGCCCCCACGGCGGCGCTTCGGGCAAACTCCTGACGAACCTTGTCGCGCTGCGCGACCAGCACGGTCCAGGTGTCGTTGTCCGTTGAATAAACCCGCCAAGGTTCGCCGGCGATGACGACATTTTCAAAGCCAGGTTTCCTCGGCCGCGCGATATTGAGACCGCGAAGCGTGGTATGGACAACGACGCCACCCTTCCAGATCGTTACCGCAATCTGATCTTCCGGATCCTGATCGCTGGCCGGCGGCGCGTCAGCATCGGGAAGACCCAAACCGGCGTTGAGTGCAACCTGGCGTAGCTGCCCGTCAAGAAAATCAGCGGCTTCGTCACGCGCAAGCTTGTAGGCGAGCAACATCGCGGCGGCGCCGACCAAGGTCAGAAGAACGGTCATCGAGACAAGGGTTGCTCGCCGGAGCGATACCGTCGTCATGATTTTTGTACCATCCAGCCCGCCCCCCTCACATTGAAGATGATGTCCTTCCCAAACTTGCGCCGTATCGAGTAGATCAGGGCATCGACCGCGTTGCTTTCCACCTCTTCTCCCCAGCCGTAAATACGCTCCTCCACCTGCGCGCGGGAAAGAATACGACCCGGGCGCTCCATCAAGGCGTGCATCAAAGCGTACTCGCGGGCAGGCAATACCTGCACGATGTCGGCATGCGACAACTCATGGGTCTCGGTGTTGAGCTCAATCGTGCCCGTCACCAGATAGGATGTCGCGCTGCCCGCCCGACGGCGAAGGACCGCGCGCATTCTGGCGAGCAACTCCCGTGTCTCGAACGGTTTGACGAGATAGTCGTCCGCGCCGAGATCGAGCCCGGCCACCCGAGAATCAAGCCCTTCGCGCGCCGTGATGATCAGCACAGGTGTATCGAACCCCCGGCTCCGCGCCGCCTTCAAAAGATCGAGACCTTCAACGCCAGGCAGCCCGAGGTCGAGCAGCACAATCGCATGTCCGCCATCGGCGAGCGCGGCTTCCGCCTCTCCGCCGGCGCGCACCCAATCTACCGACATGCCTTCCTCCGCAAGCGTCCGGGAAAGGCCCTCGCCGATCATCGCGTCGTCTTCCAAGAGCAGAACGCGCATCGCCAATTCACTCACATCCCGGGGCAAAAGGCCACGCTACTTAGGGAAACCGCCGCGCCCACTCGATGGCTTTTCCATTACAATAGAATGGTGCCAATCTTCGGTCCAAGACTTGTGCGCGAACAGGACGTGGTTCATTCGCTCGGACGTCGCTTTATCCTGACGCCCTTGACAGTCTCATCTTACAAACCATGAGGTCGATTGAATCGAGCCCATTTAGAACGTCCATCGGACCTTTCACAGCTTTAATCTTTGCGTAGCATTTCTTGCTCTTATCAACATCTTAAAACTTTTTGCGCTCAGCGCATTCCCGACGCTTACGGTACAGCACTGTCGAACCGATGGCAGCGCAGCTCTGCGGATTTCCGCCAGCTCTTGAGTGTGCCCTAGAGCTGGCGATCAATTTGTGTCGTCGCCAACGCGCGGCGTTTATGGGAGACACGTCTCTGACGGATAGTCATTGTATATGGCCTGCATCAGCGCAGAGCCGCGAGACGAGACGACATAGAGGTTTTCGCTTGCTTCGATATTCAGTGCAGGCGCACAAACATCACGCTCGGATCAATTGCAATGTCATTGAGTACGGTTATGTTCTTCGGAAAGTGCTGAATTGGAATCGCTGCGTTGCACCGCGCGGCGTGATATGTTCATGCGGCTGGGTGGCGATTAATTCAAATTCCGGTCCAATCTCTTCTGACAGACCTGCCGCATCATAACGAATGACTGGTAAACCACTGCATCGCTCCGGGCCGTCTAGAGCAAACGTTCCAATGATAATGTGGCCGCCTGATCTGAGTGCCGTTTTGAGTCGGCGCGTGTAGGCGATGCGATCGGCAGCCTCCGTGAGAAAATGAAACGCTGCGCGATCGTGCCAAATATCGTAATTTTCTGACGGCTCCCATTTTGTCACATCCACCGTCACCCATTCGAGCACTGTTACACGCTCGAACCCGTTGGCAATCAGACCATCAACAACACGTGACGCACCTCCTCCGATATCCACGATGGCTGAGGCCGAAGTTACTCCAGCGAGCTTAATCAGTTCGAGCGATAGAGCCGGGTTCTCCTGAAACCAGCTACCCGCATTCTCACCCTTGCTGGTATAGACTTCATCCCAATGCGCTTGACGATTCTCGTCGCTCATGAAAACTCCCATTCATCACCGGTGATGTAAGGTTGACCCAAAATGGTTACGCCCCCGATACTCGACAATAAGCACGCCTCGTCGCCGTCAGTATTCGTACCTTCGACGCTGCTGCGCGAGGCAAGACGCCAAAAGAATATAGCAGCGGTTCAGGTGCCCTCGGTATGTCTACTGGACCCCGATGGAGACCTCGTGCGTGTCCTACGCGAGACGGGGCGAGCCAAGCCATTTGCAGGTTGGCCCTGTTACCATACCGAGCTCGACACATTCCTGCTTGCGGGGCAGCAGGTAGGAATTATTGGCCGCGTTGTGGGAGCCCCATTCGCGGTGCTCGTGGCAGAAGAATTGTTCGCAAGTGGTTGCCGTTTGCTAGTGAGCCTAACGTCGGCGGGCCAGATCCTGCCATCAAAAACTCCGCCGTATTTTGTCATTATTGATCGAGCGCTCCGCGATGAGGGAACGAGCTATCACTATGCGACCCCTTCTGAATTTGCAGAGGCCGATCCGCAGATGGTGAAAGTGGCGGCCGATGCGATACTCGAAACAACGCTGCAGGCGGTCGTTGGCTCAAGCTGGACGACGGACGCCCCGTTTCGCGAAACCGCTGAAGCTATTGAAGCTGCACGCGAGAAGGGGATCCTTGCCGTCGAGATGGAGGCCGCAGCGCTTTACACTTTCGCCCGGATTGCGGGTGTTCGGCTGCTATGTTTGGCCCATGTCACTAATACTATGGGACAGACTGACGATGACTTCGAAAAGGGAGAGGCTGATGGCACGCGTGACGCGCTCAATATGCTGGGCGCGGTTGTAGGCGCCTTGCTCGCGTATTGAGTTTCAAAATTTCTCGAAGTGATCTTTAGATTCTTTAATCGACCCGTTCCTGGTGTCAGGAATATCGCCGTTCTGCATCGCTTCGTGCGTCTACTGTCAATGTCGCTTAGCTCAATCGAAGCACATCAAATCTTCGGCGACTTTGGTAGGTCCATCGTAATGTTGTCGTATGATGGCAAGATTTTCCTGTAGCGGGCCAAGGCTGCGCGCCATGTTGTGCGACAATACGAGTTGAGCCACGCCGCTCTTGGCGGCGAGTAATCCGATTTCACTCGGCCTCGCATGCAACTGACGCGAAACCGGGTCCGCCATTTCTGGCACAGCGTGATCCATTACGAGGATGTCTGCACCCTTGATCATGGCGGCGAAAGCGGAATTGTCGCCATTCTGGTCACCGGCGAAGGCAATGCGGCGACCGCGGACCTCGACCAAATAACCAAGTGCGGGGACCGGGCCATGTTTGACGCCGATGGCCGTCAATTTGAACCGGTCGTTTCCAAAGGCAGCTTTTGGCGTCGCCGCGGCGGCATTCATTTCGATGATATCAGCGCGAACCATCCCTCCGCTCCCGTCGAGATAACCCGACAGATATCGGAACGCCCCTCGTTTTGGATCGAACAGCGCGCGCATAAATTCCTTCATGCCGGGAAATGCACTGCCGCCGCTGGGGCCGACGATCGGTAACGGGCGCTGCCGCTCACCGAAAAAGCCGCTCTTGAGCAGTGCCGGAAGGTCGGAGACGTGATCGGCATGCAGATGCGTGATGGCGATGGCATCGAGCGACTCGAACTTTGCTTTGGCCTCGCCGAAACGCAGGAAAACGCCTCCCCCAGCATCGACCAGAAGCCGCGCTTCGCCATCCACCCACAACAGATACCCTGAACTCGCCCGGGCGTCGTTTGAGTCCGGGCCGCCCGAGCCGAGAACCTGAACAGCGACAGGTGCGGAACACGCGGCGAAGGCTTTGAGCGGAACTGCCAGCGCTAGAATTGTGGCGACGGCCGCCAGGCGCCGCCGCCATCGCGAGCCCGACTGACGCCGCCTCCTGCGTTCCGTTGCCGATCGGCACGCCGCGGCAACTGCGCCGCTCATCAATAAGTCGCGGCGAGATAGTCCACGATTTTGCCAACGTCGGCATCTTCAATCGGCGCGCCGTAGACCTTTATCATTTTTGTCACCTCCGCCTGCCAAAAATCCTTCTTGAACTTTGGACCCTGCGGTTGGGTCTTAACGTAGTCAGCGGAGTGGCAGGCCGTGCAGTTGTTCTGGACAACTTCTAGGTTGGGACCAGGCTTAAACGCCGCAGTCTCATCGGGAAGCTTGTAAGATACGGGCTTGGCGCTGACCACAGCAAGACCGGAACCGGCAACGGCGAGTGCAACGACGCCTGCGAACGTGAGTGCTAATCGCTTCATGGTCATCATCCTCAAGCCGCCGTGACGCGGACGGTCTCGACCACGTTGCGCAGATAGCCCGCTGGATTCCAGAGCGCTTCCATCGGTTGCGTCTTGCCGTCGTTGCTGGTTGCACGAACCTTTAACTCATGCGCTCCTGCGGCCAATTTCACCGGCAACCGCCATTCGCGGAATGAGTATTTGCCAAGGTCCTTGTCCAGCGTTCCCGTTGTCCATGTCTTGCCTCCGTCGATCGAGACTTCCACCATCTTGATGCCCGTGCCGCCGTCGAACGCGATACCCTTCAGCGGCGTTTCCGCGCCAGCTTTTACCTTGGCTCCATCGGCGACATTCGTGATGAACGATCGCACCGTGAACTTGTTGATGGGGATCGTCGCCTTCGGCGCCGTGCCAGGCTCGACACAACCGCAGTCGGTATCGGGGATGCGATAAGCGGTCTTCATCCAGAAGCCGTCGAACACGTTATCGACGACGTTAATTTCGTTGAGGTGCTTGACCCAATAGGTGCCGTAGTATCCCGGCACGATCAGCCGCAGCGGAAATCCATTTAGTACAGGCAAATCCTGGCCGTTCATGGCATAGGCCAGCATCACCTCGCCGTCGCGGGCATGGTCAATCTCGAGCGCCTTGGCAAAGTCCGGGGTCTTGTCGCTCACAGGCCCATCCATGCCGCCGAACACGACTTGCTTGGCGCCTGACTGGACACCGGCCTTGTCGAGCACCGTCTTGAGCGGTACGCCTTTCCAGCGCGCATTGCCCATGGCCCCATTACCAAGCTGACCACCGGCGACGCGCGGGTTGAAAAACCCGCGGCTGTTGCCGGAGCATTGATTGACCGCAATCAATTCCATCGCCGGCATTTTTTTGATGTCGGCAAGCGACAGCTTCATTGGCTTGTCGATCTTGCCCTTGATATCGACGGAAAATTTGTCGGGATCGATATCCAGCGGCACATCGGCCAGGTGGTACCGCACGAAGAACGCGTCGTTCGGCGTGATGATATTTTCATTGAACACGGAAAACGGTGTTTCAAGCTGGGGCGGCCGGCTGGTGAGGCCGATCATCGTGCGCTTCTGAGGATATTTGACGAGCGGCCGCTCGCCATTCTCGAACGGCAGCGTCACAGTTTCGGCTGCGAAGCTTGCGAGCGACGATCCACCGATCATGCCGCTTCCGGCCAGCAAAGCCGCTCCGCCCTTGAGGGCGGTCCTTCGGTTCATCATTAGTCTCTCCCAGGGGACATATTCCCGCCAAGGAGATGAAACGCATCACTGGCCCAATTTATTCCAAAGTTTTTTGCCTAGACCCGACAGGCGGTTCCGGTCCGTGTTACATTCCGCAATGCGGTACGAATGCCGTCATCGACGATCTGGCCGGGGTCGACAAGCCGTGCGACAGCTTCGGCAAGACGATCAATACGGGTGGGGTCCATTCCCTTGGCTATCAAAGCGTAGCCCGCCACCCGATCGCGCCACGCACGCACGCGAAAATCTCCCGCATCGAGCGACTTCGGCGCCGACTCAAGGCCTGCTGGCGGAGTACCGATCCAGAAGCCGACCATGCAGCCATGCGGGCCGCGATAGCCCAGGAACGCTGTCTCGCCGCCGATTGATGAGGGCATCTGTGCGACGTAAACCAGCTTGAGTTGGGCATCGGAAAGGTCCAGCGGACGGGCCGCTGCGGCAGCGTCAATTGTCACGATGGTTCGATCGTCGGGATTATTCCGCGAAGCGGATGCAAGCCATTGCTGTTGCGCGGCCAACGCGCCGTCCAGCCAGGCTTGAGCCGCTTTCGGAGCAGGGTGAGAATGGATCAACAGACCGGCAGCCAAGACCGCGACAAGGCTCGCAGCGGCGGCGTAGATGCGCCACGCCGCAAACCGGCGGCCCTGCAATCCGATTGGAAGCGGAGGCAGTTGACCTGCGGAAAATTCAAGCTGGTGCACGCCCGCTTTCAATTTCGACAACGTTGCGACCCGCGCCGCTAGCGTTGCGTCTTGTGCAACGGCCGCAGCCACCTTTGCCGACATGAAACGGTCGAGTTCGCCGTCCACATAAGCGTTCAGCAAGTCCCAGCTCATCTCGATATCATCTGTCGTCATTTCTGCTGGCTTCGCAACGACCGCATCGGCCTCAAGTTATCTTCTGCAACGATTTCCAGTAATGCTAACCGCGCGCGACTCAAACGGCTCATGACAGTCCCGACAGGGATATCGAGCACCGTAGAAACATCGGCATACTGGAAACCCCAGATATCGACCAGTTCAATAATTTCACGGTAGGCCGGATCGATCTTACCCAGCCCTTGCCTAATGGTGATCTCCGCAATCACCCGATCGTCATATCCCCATCCTCCGTTTTGGAATTCGTCAGCGAACGCGTCATCGGCGCGGACCTTCTTACGCCGGTATTGGTCTATCGAGGCATTTCTGACAATTTTGAAAAGCCAGGCGCGAGCGGCTTCAGGGTCATCCGGAGCATTTTTGCTTGCGAGAGCATTAAGCGCGCTCTGCTGAATCAAATCGCGTGCGTTGTCGGTATCGCCGGTCAAACTCAATGCATAGCCGAACAAACGGCTCCAATTCAGCTCAAGAGCGGCTTCCACGGTGCGTCTCGACTTGCGCATGCCGGCCAGCCTAATGAACTTTCGCCACCTTGCCAAATGGCCGGCGTGTCGCCTTCATCCTTCTGCCAAGCAGAAATCTCCAATGTTACCTGACGTTTAATCACGATGTTTTCATCCTGGCCTAAACGCTATCCGTCATTCGCCAGAGCGGTGTTGTGCGGAGGCTGATACATTGCACTCCGGCAAGCGGATCAGTGGATCCGAGAGTGCCAACGCAAGGAGGGTTCGACGTGATATCGAAAAGCATGGTTATCGCAGCAGGCCTGATAGCAATATCGTCTACGTTCGCCTTCGCAGACGATGGTTTGATCACAAAGCCAAGCAAATACTCCGTCAAAGACACTATCGAGAAGTTTGAAGCCGCCATCAAGGCGAAGGCTGCGGGAGGATGGGTTATCTTCAGTCGCATCGACCACGCCGCCGCGGCAAAGGAAGCCGGATTGGAAATGCGTCCGCGAACCGTCATCGTTTTCGGCAATCCAAAAGCTGGAACGCCTCCGATGACCAAGAGCGCCACGCTCGCCATTGACCTGCCGATGAAGGCGTTGGTCTGGCAAGACGATCAGGACAAGGTCTGGCTGACGTATAATTCCAGCGAGTACGGCGCAAAGGTGATCTCTCCTCGCCATGGTCTCGCCGTTCCGGAGGAAGCCGCCAAGAGACTCGAGAAATTCCTTGCCGAGGCCAGCGACCAGAGCACGCAATAACAAATTGATTCCGCTTCTTTCCGGACATTGCTTTGAATCGCCGGCCCACAAGCTTACGATGCGGGCGACGACAGCGCTTCCAAAATTGGACAAGGAACGGACTCGCCCGGCGCGCAGGCTTTCGCCAACGCCGCCAGCGCTTTTTCCAGCTTTTTGAGACTCCCAATTTTCCCGCGTACATCGTCCAGATGACGCGCGGTCAATTCTTTTGCAGCGGTCGTACACATCGTGCCGCTGTCCGCCAACTGCAGCAATTTCCGTATATCGTTCAGAGAAAAGCCAAGCTCGCGGCTGCGCCGGACGAATGAAAGCCGCTGTACGTGCTGCTGTTCATAAGCTCGATGCCCCCTCTTGTGCGGGGTGGGACAGCGATAAGCCCTTCGCGCTCGTAGTAGCGGATCGTTTCAATGTTGGTGCCAGTTTCTCCGGCGAGACCACCGATCAACATCGGTCCAGCAGACTTTTTGCTCATTCCTCAAAATCCCCTTGTATCTGTAGTTGCTACAGGTTCTAGGATAACATCGAGTCAAAACCTAGTGGCTCGACAAGGAGAAAAAAATGATCGTTCGGTTGATGACAGCAGTTTTCGCTCTCGCTGTCTTTGGCGGTACAGTGGCCGCTGCTTGCCCATTGTGTCCGTAACTCAAGAAGGAGGCCGCCTTTACAGGCGGCCTTCGTTTCATTCCAGCATGATAAGGAATCCACGGACTTCGCTTGGCTGACATTGCATGCCTGTGGGCGTAACTACGATCGCTCGACAGACGCTTCTCTATCCGCCGACTCCGCACCACACAGCGAGCATCACGATAATGGTTCCACCCATCGAAAGAATCACGGGCAACGCAGCGATCTGCAGCAGAGCTTCACGGCCGGTGATCCTGCCGGTTGCCGTATCAACCGGACCTCTGACAAAGGCGCCAAACGACCGCGTCATAGATCGTTCCGGCGTCATGTTGCGAGAATACCATCCGCCTCCTGCCAGCAGGCCGATGAGCATCACATTGATGAATCCAACCATGACGATCGAGACAGCGGCTTCGCGGTCTCCAGCAAAGCCAATCCAGGCTGCTATCACGAACCAGGCAAAAGCTCCGATTGAAATCCAGATTGCAGCTGGATGAACAGCGGTCGATTGCTTCAGAAGCGGCTGGGTTAGCGGGATCCTGGCAACCGACGTTGATCGCCGCGCGACTGGAAGGGAATTCGCTTGAAACGCACCTTTGGGTGCTTGTAACGCTACTTGTGCCATCATCTGGCTCCTTATCGTTCACAGCTTCGATGGGGCATGTCGCCTTCCACCGTTCGTTATAATGAACGTAAGCAGAGCCAATCCATTGATCCAATTCATTGTTCGTGTGCTTCCAATCGACAGCTACGATCAATGAGTCCGACCTGTCATGGTCGTGCCGCGTTTCTAGCAGCACGACCATGGAATGAAAGAGCGCCGAAGATTTCAAGGCATTTGAACTTGTACAGCAGCGCTGAGGTCGCTCGCCGATCCTGCCGCAATTACCAGGTAACGCCGAGCGTCATCCTGCTTTGCCTCGATCAATTGGCGAATGGGTCCCACTGTGTTGACGATGGCGGCGCCGGCTGGATTGGTCATGAATGCGGCCAAAGGCTGAAGCGGGCCTTCGCCATTAGCGCTGCTTGATAACGCCAACGTGTATGCCTTCTTCGGTTCAAGCCCGGTCACCGCAGCTTGTACGACTTGCACCAGCCCCTGATTGAACAACGTTACTTGCGTCGCAGTTTTTCCGCCGGGTGCAGCGAGCTTAAGCTGCGCGGATTCGGATGCTGCCGCGAGGGGCTGTAAATTGGCAATGCCGTCGCCTGATGGCACCGCGTTGGGTACATAGGCAACGCCCTGTGGCGCTTGTCCGAGCGGGATAGTCGCGATCAGCTTGTTCTCGATCGTGTCGATCGCTGCCGCCGCGTCGGCGTTTTCGAGTCCGACATAGACCCGCGTGCCGTCACCGGACGGCCAGATGCCGTGCGGAAGCGCGCCGGTTTCTATCATGGCTACTTGCTCGAACGTATCGGTCCGAAATACCTTGACCGAATTGAGTCCGCCGACAGTCACATAGGCGAATTGGCCGTTGCGGTTACGGACAATATTGACATGGTTGGTGATCGGACCGGTATCGATCGTTTTGATGACATCGAATGGCGGCTTTGCATTGAAAACCATGGTTTTGCCGACGTCCTTCAACGTGAGCCAGACCTGCTTGCCATCCGGGGTTGCTGCGATATCCGGACAGAATGGGCTTTCCTGTTTGACGCGGCCAACAATTTTGTGGCTGTCGGTGGCGACAACGACCGTCTCCGGACTGAAGCTCGAACAGATGTAGCCGTATTTGCCGTCGGGCGAGAAAATCGTCATGCCGGGACCGTTCGGAACTTCAATCCGGCGCGTTTCCTTGTAGGTTTTGCCATCGAGTACAGCGATGTAGTTTTCGCCGCGCACCGCGACCCAGATTTCCTTGGCATCGGGCGTGAAGAACGCCTCGTGCGGCGAGCGTCCAACATAGGTGACGTGTTTCACAGTATTGGTCGCGGTGTCGATGAAACTGACGGAATTGGAGCCAATCGAAATTACTGCGAGGGTTTTGTGGTCGGGCGAAAACCCCATGCCGTGAACCAGCAACTGGCCTTTATAAAGCGGACTGAGATTGCCGGGCGCTGGATCGCCGAGCTTGATGACACCGAGCAGCTTATTGCTCATGGGATCAATCACCGAGACGGTGTTCGAGAATTGGTCCGATGTGTAAAAGCGATCACGCGAATTAATGGCAATGTCAGGCTTTTCCGCTGCGCCGGGCGCTTGGCCAGCCGTCGCCGACAGTGTCGTCGCAAGCAGCACACAAATCGATAGTTGGGCTTTCATGTCAAAAATCCTTGTGGTTGAGATTGAATGTTGCCGGTTCGGTTGGCTGCGATAAGTGGGCCGGGAGCTGCGTCAACGCGCGTTTCATGACGTCTATCTCCTGCAATTGCTCGACGATGATGCCCTGTGCCAGACGCCGCAGCACCGGATCCTTCCCGAATTGCAACTGGATGCGCGCCATATCGACAGCACCCTGATGATGCGGAATCATCATCGCCGCGAAGTCACGATCAGGATCGCCCGAAGGCGCAACCATCATGTCGCGATTCATGAGCTCCATGGCGCGACCCATCTGGGCGTCGAACGAATTGTCGGTGGTGGAACTCGTCGGCAAATGATGCATCTGCCCATCATGAGCAAAGACAGCGGTGCCGACGATGAGAGCGGCACCAAGTGCCGTGGTCATGATGTATTTTGACATGTGCTCCTCGCTTACAGGTCATGCGGGGACGCCCTGCAGACGAGAAAATTCCGTGGTATCCGAGAATGCGCGTCACGATAGCGTGACAGAAAACAAGGTGGGCATCGGAATAAAGTCGTCGAACCAGCGTCTTCTGCAGGCTGACACCATTCACAAGGAGATCGCCGTGAAGACTTTCCTGCTTTCGACCGTCGCACTTACGCTGCTGACGGGTGCTGCTTTTGCTGGCCCGGCCGAGGATATGGCCAAGGCCCGTATCGACGCCATTGCCAAGGGCGACGTTGCCGCCGTTACGTCATCCTATGCCGATGGGGCAACCTTGCATTGGGTTGGCGGTCCGCTGGACGGCCAATACACCGGCGCCGACAAGCTCAAGGAAGTCTGGGGCAAATTCACCAAGGCCCAGGGCGATCAAAAAGCCACGGTCGCGGCGATTGCCGAATCTGCAAACCCGAAGGGGTCCACGGTTACTGCGAATGTGGCGTTCGCCGGCAAGAATACCGTCAAGGTTCGCTATGTGATGGTCTATCGTGACGGCAAGCTGGGCGACGAAATCTGGCAGGTCGATCCGAACGCAACTTTTTAAGCTTCATAACTCTGGCTGGGATGAACGCCTCATCCCGGCTGGAGAAGACGGGCGAGAGGCTTTGTCTTGGACGAAACCGCGGTTTTTCTGGAACAGCACATTCCCGCACTGCGCCGGTATGCGTTCGCGCTGGTGCGGCAGCACGATGCCGCTGACGATCTCGTTCAGGACTGTCTCGAACGTGCGATTGGCCGATGGCATCTGCGGCATCACGATGGCGACCTGAAGGCATGGCTTCTCACCATCCTGCGTAACCAGTTCATCAACACCTATCGTCAAAAGCGCCGCCGCGGGATTCATTTTGCCTGGGAGGATGTGACCGAGCCGCCAACGTCGGACGGCGCGCCCGATAGCAGTACGGCGGTTCGCGACATTCTCGCCGGTCTGGAAACGTTGCCGGAGGACCAAAAGTCGGTGATCCTGCTCGTGGGTGTGGAGGATTTATCTTACGATGAGGCCGCGCGTGTACTCGGCCTGCCCGTGGGCACGGTCATGTCACGCCTCAGCCGTGGCCGTGAGAAGCTGCGGGAATATATGGAAACCGGCCGCACCGCCGTGTTGCGGAGGGTAAAATGACCAACCACGAGAGCCCAATCGGCGAGGACGATCTGCACGCCTACGTCGACCGGCGTCTGCCGCAGGATCGCCTTGAGAAGGTCGAAGCGTATCTGAAGTCAAACCCGGACGTTGCCGCCCAGATATCCGCATGGCGGACGCAGCGCGAGACCTTGCGCGATCAATTGGCGTCGAAAGCCGCCGAACCTATTCCGGCCCGTCATCGCATCTCGAACATTCGCGCCATCAGACGGCAGGGTCGTCTTCGCCAACTCAACTTGATGGCTGCATCCGTGCTCTTGCTTGTCGCAGGGGGCGCCACCGGCTGGATCGCAAAGACCGAATGGCCGGCCAGCAGCGGTGTTCAAGGCGTGATGGTCAGTGACGCCATCTCTGCCTATCGAACCTTCGTTGTTGATGCTGCCCATCCGGTCGAGGTGAAGGCGACCGAACAGGATCATCTGGTTCAATGGCTGTCCAACCGGCTGGGTCAGCCCATCAAGACGCCAGACCTGACCGGATTTGGTTTCCGCTTGATGGGCGGTCGTGTGCTGCCTGCAGCAACCAACGGCGTCGCCGCTATGTTGATGTATGACGATGATCACGGAACTCGCCTGACGCTCTACCTCCGAAATGGCGAAAGTGGCGAGACCGCCTATCGCTTCGTTCGCGAGGGTAACATTTCGGCGTTCTACTGGATCGATCGTGGGCTTGGATTTGCGCTCTCGGCTGCGGCCAGCCGCGAGAGATTGTTGCCGATCGTGGACGCGGTCCATCATCAGATCGAAAAGTCAAAACCGCTAAACAATAAATCGTAAAAATCGATTGATTTGACACTTATAATCTGTTGGATTGATTGATTAAAGATGCCGATATTGGGTTGGTAAGCCAATGGAGCCAACTCATGAACACCCTAGCTTCGCCAATCGTTTCACGCGCCGACGTCACCGTCTCGCTCGACAACGATACCGCCGGACCCGTGCCTTCAGGACCGGAACGTGGGCTGGGCGCTGCAACCTTGGCTGTCCTGCCGGGCTTGCTCCTGACGTCGGCGGTGGCGGCATCGGCTTATGCGCTCCGGCAGCTGCCGGGAATGGCGACGTTCAGCCCAATGATCCTCGCCATCCTGATCGGCATCGCCTTCCATAACCTCGCCGGCACGCCGGCGATCGCCAAGCCGGGAGTAACGTTCAGCCTGCGACGGCTGCTGCGCATCGCGATCATTTTGCTCGGGCTCCAATTAACGATCACACAGGTGATCGAGGTCGGTGGACGCGGCATCGGCATCATCGCGGCGACGTTGCTGGCCACTTTTGCTTTTACCGTATGGACAGGCAAACTGCTGGGCGTCGACCGCAAACTCGCGCAATTGATCGCAGCCGGAACATCCATCTGCGGCGCTTCGGCTGTCATCGCGACCAACACGGTGACCAACGCTCATGATGAAGACGTTGCCTACGCGGTCGCCTGTGTGACAGTCTTCGGGTCGGTGGCGATGTTTGCCTATCCGCTATTGCCGGGGCTGTTACATCTCGATCCGCACGCGTTCGGATTATGGACCGGCGCATCGATTCACGAAATTGCGCAAGTCGTCGCGGCAGCTTTCCAGGATGGACAAAAGGCCGGCGAGTTCGCAACAATCGCAAAACTGTCGCGTGTCATGCTGCTCGCTCCCATGGTGATCGCGCTGGGATTGATGGCGGCTCGCGCCGCCAAGAAGAACGATCCGGCCGCGAGCGCGTCATCGGCCCGGCCGCCGATGCCGTGGTTCGTGCTCGGCTTCGTGGCGCTGGTCGGCGTCAATAGCCTGATCACCGTTCCGGCCGAAGCAAAAGTCTGGGTTGTAGCAGTGACGACGTTCCTGCTCTCCGTTGCGCTGGCGGCGATGGGGCTGGAGACTGACATTCGCAAGCTGACGGCCAAGGGCTTTCGGCCTGCCATACTGGGCGCCCTCGCCTTCCTTTTCATCGCAGGCTTCAGTCTGGCGCTGATCAAAATGATTGGGTAACGGTTCATGACGCTGGAACAGCTTCGTATCTTCATCGCGGTTGCGGAAAAGCAACATGTCACACAGGCAGCGAGCGAATTGAACCTGACCCAATCAGCAACGAGCGCCGCGATCGCGGCGCTCGAATCGCGTTATGGTATCAAGTTGTTCGACCGTATCGGCCGAGGCATCGTGTTAACGCAGACCGGGCGCGACTTCCTCGACGAAGCCCGCGCTGTCGTGGCGCGAGCCAAAACAGCAGCGCAGGTACTGAATGACCTAGCCGGGCTCAAACGTGGCGCGTTGGCCATCGCAGCCAGCCAGACTGTTGCAAACTATTGGCTACCGCCGCGCATCCAGACTTTTCACATGTCTTATCCTGGTATTAATCTCAACATGACGATTGCAAATACAGAGCAGGTCGCACGTGCCGTCCATCAGGGTTACGCAGATCTTGGGTTTGTGGAAGGTGAAGTCGACGATGCCTCCCTTACTATCAGCAAAATGGATGGAGATTCGCTCATCGTGGTCGTTGGAACGAAACATCCATGGGTTGGTCGAACAAAAATTGCACCGAAAGACCTTTTGGCAGCCGATTGGGTATTGCGAGAGTCCGGCTCCGGCACGAGATCGATGTTCGAAACAGCGCTTCGGAAATTCAAAATCAAGCTATCCGATCTTCGACTCGCGCTAGAACTTCCGTCCAATGAAGCCGTACGCGCCGCGGTTGAAGCCGGCGACTGCGCCACCGCAATTTCAGACCTGGTTGTGAGAGCTTCGGTTACCGCCGGGACGCTTCACCGCGTTGAGATTGATTTACCGCGGCGGTCGTTTTTCTGGTTACGGCATAAAGAGCGATATGCGAGTCAGGCGGAGAAGGCATTCATTGCCTCCTTACGTGCCTAGGAGGCGCGGAAACGGGCTTGGATACCGAATTGGCAGCCTCGCGCATAATAGCCGCCATACAGATCAATTCTTAGCGGGTCCGGAAGGCACCGAATTCTGCCCGAGAACAATGCCGTTGACGGTTTGTCCGTACATATCCATCGGCGAATCGTGATGTTGCTTCCGAGTCTCAGCGACCGAACCTTTGAAGCGGGGGTCTTGAGGACGTTCCTGACTATCGATGTAAGACGCGACGTCCCATGCCTCTTCATCGGTGAGGGTATTACCCTGACTGAACGGCATATTCGCTTTGACGAATCCAGCGGCGTTGGTGATTGAACTCATGCCGGCGCCCCAGTTGAAAGACTTGGCGCCCCACAGCGGCGGAAAAACAACCGAACCGTCCGTCGCGTTCTGCCCTTGACCATCGGCGCCGTGGCAGAGCGCACATTTTTCCGCATAGACCTGCTGCCCGTGTGCGTAATCGAGCTTCGCGGGTTTAGCCAATTTAGGATAACCTCTTCCAGGCAATTCCGCACCGATTGGTGCCCCCTTGGCAAGATAATACGCGTAGCTTTCCAATGCGACCAAGACCTTGTCATTCAAGGCGGGAGCCTTTCCGTTCATGCTGTACATGAAGCAGCCCTGCATGCGCTCCTGGAACGTGTTCACATGTCCATTCTTCGCACGATAGGTCGGAAACGCCACGTAGGCCGCCCAGAGTGGGGCGGCATTGGCTAGGCGCCCCGCATCAAGATGACAGTTTGAGCACTGCAATGAGTTGCCGACGAATTCTTTTGCGTTGCTTTGCGTATCGTGAAAAATCTTTTCGCCCAGCCGAACCATGTCGCCGAATTCATTTTTTGGAATTTCATCTTCGCCTGGCGGCTTGAACACCACTTTTTGACTTTCGTGTTTTTGTGCGACGCTGCTTGCGACGGGCTTGGCTGCCTGCACCACCGCAGGTTCAGTTTTCTTGGGCGTATCGCTGTTTCTGGGCAGCGTATAGCCGATGAACCCCGCCAGCCCCACGAACAGTATGCCTGCGGCCCACGCGGCTTTATCTGGCTTATGCCCGCTCATAGCTTCGATCCTTGCGGCGTTGTTGACGGTTTAGCAGCCGGCAAAGTTGCATAGTAGGCTGCGACGGCGGCAACCTGCTTATCATCCAACTTGCTGGCGATCCCTGTCATAAGATGCAAAGGATCGCTCGTTCGCGTTCCGTCTTTCCACGCCTTCAATTGGCTCGTTATATATTCGGACGATTGACCCGCCAGTTTCGGGAATGTCTTGCCGACACCCTGTCCCATAGCGCCGTGACATTGGCCGCACCCCGGCAGTCCCTTCGACCAGTCGCCGCGGCTCGCTAAAGCAGCGCCAATCGCAATTGCCTTGTCGTCAGCCTTTTTCGGCTCCGCTACCACCGCCGTTGTGAGTCCGGCATAAAAATTCGCGACGGCCTGACGTTCGTCCGGCGTAAGCGCCTTTGCGATCGGATGCATCGTTTCATTGTCGCGCTTCCCTTCCGCAAATGCATTGAGTTGTTGAACAAGATACTGGCTGTCCAGACCCGCTAACCTCGGATATGCGGCGTCGGGCCGGCCTTCTCCTTGCTCGCCATGGCAAGCGGAGCACGCAGGCGCATCGCGGCCATTGCCATTCGCGGCGATATTCTTGCCGTCGAATGCCCGCGCCGGACCAGAGTACAGTAGCGCCAGGAAGAGCAGTGTGATGCAGACAATCACCACCGGCAGCACGATCGCTTTTTCGGCAACCTGGCGCCCGTCCAACGCATGCGGGAAATGCATCTCAACCCAGGGTGTGCCAAGCAAGCTACTTCCTCCGTAGTATCGGGCCGTTGTTGTTTTGCCCTGCTCATGCAGGCGATCATGCACTGAAATAATCTGGAATCAACTTTGCAGACGGCATCCTTACGCAGCTATAAAACGCCCGATTCCCTCTTTTGTGCCGGCCTTGCTTTCTTTTAGGTAAGCGACGAGAGCCTGGATTGCCCGAACGGGAAGGTCCCTGCGATTGCGCCCGAACTGCTTTGGTACGCCCTGCGCCGTTACGAACGCCGCTCTATAGGTCTCGCCAGCGAGGACAGGCGCGCCTCGCCTGAAGATATGCTCGATCCGCTGACCTGGCGGATTTTCCAGCTTGCCGTAAATGGTCAGCCCCCGAAATCGCTTGAGGTATCCTCCCATCTGTCCGAAGGGATCCGCTGAAAACGTTCGCTCAAGGTTTTTCTCCATCATTTCCTGAATCTCGGTACCCGTCAGATCGACCGTCGACACCGGTGGATTGGTGGGGATGATGTTCCACAAATCATTCATCGTAATGAGGCCAGGCGGTATCGGTGCGCCGTATCGCCACCCGTTCGAAAAGGCGATATCCGTATCGCCAGCGGTTGCTATCGCGGCGAGTAGAAGATCGTCCATCGGCGCATATAGATTAGTGTCCCGATGCAAGCCAACGGCCGTCTGCCCGACGACCTCATTCAACATCTCTCGATGCGGCTTCATCACACCTTCGATACGCGCGCTCATCTCAGCATCGTCTGCGATCGACTGATCGACAGGGATCAGGCGATGTCGCCAACCAGCAATTTTTCCATCCGCGACAGTCAGATCAAGTCGACCAACGAATGATCCATGGCACCCAGACTGGATGATAAGCGTATTTCCGATGCGGGCCGGCTGTTCGAGACGGTTGTGGGTATGACCGCTCACGATCACGTCAATGTCTTTCACCACATGAGCAACGCGGATATCCTGCGGGAGGCCAAGGTGGGAAAGGACAACAATCAGTTCTGCGCCCTCGTCGTTGCGCAAGCGACTGATTTCGGCGGGCAATTCTTCGCACCCTGACGTAAAGCGCACTCCCTCGCTGAAGTAGGGCGGCATACTCTTGTCAATGATGGTCGCGGCGATGCCGATTATGCCGACGCGAAGGCCACCTCGTTCGATTACAATCGATGCCGGAAAGTACAATTCGCCGGTTTCTACATCGTAGCAATTGATCGCAAGCATCGGGTGATTCAGCTGGGCAGACAATGCGCGCCAATGGCGCGGTCCCCATGCAAACTCCCAATGCGCAGTCATGGCATCGAACCCCAACGCATTGACCAGCGGGACGAGTGCAGCACCTTTGCTGCTCACTACAGGATACGTCCCGTGGAACGTATCGCCGTTGTCCAAGGCAAGAACCGATCCATGGCCCTCTGCCCGAGCGCCCTTTAAGATAGACGCGATACGCGCGTAACCTCCCATGATGGGATATGCGGCGGTATCGCCATGCCACATCAGTTCGGGGTGAGCCTCCAGGTAGCCATGGGTGTCGTTGACCTGGATGATCGTCAGATTCCGGGCGTCCATGGAAAGCTTTCATTTTGAAAAACGTTAAACGATTGGGCTGGGAGCTCTTGTCAGACGTTATTTCAAACGAGATCAGTCGGAACTAGTTCCGATATGAGAGGGTGAGAATAGCGGGAGGTCGGAGATGGTATGGCAGATCGCGAAACGACTCCCATTGAGCGAACGGATGTTGAGGCGAGAGGGGCTGTCGTCGGTCACAATGTTCGCTATGTGTTTCTGTGGGGCACGATCGCCGCGGCGGCGATGATGATCTTCCTATATTTTATGCTGCTTCACAGTCGCGCTCCTGGTTGATCTCATTTGCCCGCTGCTTCATAGCGTTTGAATCCGTACCGCTCGAAAATGGTGAGAGCTGCAGGCGATTTGATAAACTCTAGCCATGCTTTGGCAGCGTCAGGATGCGCCGCGCCGTGAACTTCCGCCCCAGCATAAATGGCCGTTGTGTTCTGCTCCGCCGGAATTTCGACGTGTGAGATCGGGTGGCCGACTTGCTCCTGAAAAACGGCCTCGGATTGCCAGGTCACGCCCGCGTCAGCTACGCCTTGGATCAGAAATAGCGGCGTCTGCCGGTGATGGATATGGGTCAGCACGGTACTGCCGTCCTTCACCTTGTCCTCGTACACGGATTTGACCAGCTTTTCTCCACCCGCCTTTTGCAACGACGCTTTGATCTGGCGGGCAATCCCCTCGAACTCCGGATTGGGCATTGCCAGCCGGACCTTGGGCTGCCCGAGATCAGCCAGACTCTTCACCTGAGCGGGGTTGTCTTTCGGCACCATGATCGTCAACGTGTTGGTCACGTAAGGCACCGCAGGCGGGACCAATAATCCGTCATCGATTAACTGCTTGACCTTCACAAGGCCGGCAAAATAGGCATCCGGCTTGGCGGTCCACGTCATATTACCCGAAGTGATCGTTCCGCCGGCCTTCATTTGCTTGACGAGTAAGCCCGGTGGAATCGTCTCCCAGTAGATCTTGCCTTTGTATTCCTGATGCTTCTCCTCAAACGCCTTCACAAGTGGCGCCATCGCGAAAAAGTAATTGCCGCCAACATACAGAACCAGCTTGGGATCCGTTATGTCGCCGTGAAAATCCGCCAGACTGTTAACCTCCGGAATGGTGAACTCGAAACCCCGGTTAACGGCATCGTTATTCTCGCCCTTTTGCCACGGAGGGAAAACATCTCCCTTGTAGTGCGGAGTTTCGGCCTGCCCTCTCCAACCCTCGCTGGCCAACGAAATGACTGGTGTTGCTGCGCCCAGTGCAACCAAGCTTGCAACGATTGCTTTTAAAATCATGGTCGCTCCTTATTTGGCGTAGTGGAAGCCGGCTCGTTGCAACTCGGGTAGCGTCCCAACGGCGCCCGGCGTGAGCACCACCCCGGGTAGAAGATGATTCGTTAGCTCCGCCGCGAGTTGCTCGTGATTCAGCTTGTCGGGGTTACTCTCGGCCTTGAGGAGTGCGGCTGCCTCCTCCCATATTGCATTGTGGCAGGACAGAAACACGACGCCCCGTCTCATCAATATCGGAATTGAATTGTCAGCCGGTGAGAATACGCCGTTGGCGTCCTCAAAATTCTTCGCATCCGCTTTGGCAGCAGACGATTCCTTGATCAGGGTGTTTGATTTGAACTTCTGTCCCGCAAGCTTCGTCAGTTGATATTTTTCCCAGGTCGCGTCGTCAAACAATGCTAAATGCGCCGTTCCATGGGTCGCCGACACCGCCAGGAAGTCGGGATGCTTGAAGGACCACACCTGCGCATTGATCGAATTGCGCATCAGGTTGAGCCAGGGGCTGCCAATCTCCGTGTTGTCCCAGACCTGCTTGTACGGCGCCTTGTACGAAATAACGGCGTTAAGGGCCTCGGCATCCCACTGATCGGTCTCCGTCAGAATCATGGGAACGGTCTTGAAATCCCTTCGCCTCGTCAGCTTGTCGAGTTGATCCGATAACTTTTTTAGATGATGCCCGTCCGATGGAACGAGAACGGACCCGTCAGCCTCCTTCGCCGACGCTTGATCTATTGCAGAGAGGCTCATGGCACCGGCAATAGTTCCCAGCCCCAACGCTTGCATCGCGGTTCGTCGTCCAATCATGGTCATTCTAATTCTCCAGTAGCCCCACACGGCGTTCAGATGAGCCATCTCGGGACCCGAGATGCATAGTCGATCCACTCCTGACCAAAACGCGCCGCGAGATGACGCTCTTCACGGCGAATGGCCAGTCGATCCACGGCGAGCGCAGAAACAACGCCCAAAAGAACAAACCAGAGATTCCCGAAAGCGACCCCGACACCCGCCATCAAAGTCGCGTTACCGACGTAAATAGGATTGCGGGTGAAACTGAACGGCCCCGTGGTCACAAGCCGGCCTGCGGCGCGATGAGGAAGAATGTTGGTTTGACGCCGTCTCATTGTCAAAATGGCGCATAGATCGAGTGCGATGCCAACGGACGCAACGACGAACCCTGTAATCCGTATCCAGAGATCGCTCCGGACAGGTAAAGGGACAATAGACCAAGTCCGAGACTCGCAACCATGGCTATCGCCAAAATGAGAGGCGGCCACGGCACAGAATTTGGACTTTGACTTTCATCCACGATCATCTGGGCTTCCATGCCTGCTAACGAACCGGCGCCAAGGCCGAGGCGCATCACCGAACCACGACCTTCGAACCGTCAGGCACCCGGCTGTAAAGATCAATAATATCCTGATTGACCATTCGAATGCAGCCGGAAGAAACTGCTTTTCCGATGCTCCAAGGCTCGGTCGTGCCGTGAATGCGAAACAGCGTATCCTTGCCATTCTTGAAAAGATACAATGCGCGCGCGCCTAACGGATTTCGGGCACCCCCATCCATGCCTTTCTGCCAGGGTTTGTAGCGGGCAGGTTCGCGTTTGATCATGTCGCTGGTCGGTGTCCAGTGCGGCCACTTCTTCTTGTATTCGATCGTCGCAGTCCCCGTGAATTCGAGACCCGCTTTCCCGACGCCGACACCGTAGCGCAACGCTTTTCCATGTTCTCGCACCAGGTAAACAAAGCGCTCGTGCGGATCGACGACGATTGTTCCGACCTGCTCACGGGTCGGAAAATCGACCACCTGCCGAAGGTATTTGGGATCGATGTCAGCGACGTCGATGGCATCCACTTTGTACGGTTCATTGGTGGTTGCGGCGTAAGCCTGGGCAGCAGCCGGATTTGCCCGCGGTGAAAACGCCACCGGCGCCGGCGTAGACGACGTTGTGGTACATCCAGCCAATAATGCTATTCCGGCAAAAACCATTGCGGCGTTGCCGGCCCATCGGATGCGGGCGAGCGAGTTCGTCACAAGTCGTGACATTTATTTTTTTGCCTGGGCACGAGCGTCCGCCACCGCACGCTTGAAACCGTCATAGGTCAGGGCAGACGTCACCCTGTAGTGACCGACAAGATAAGCTGGCGTTCCCTGCAATCCCAACGAATCGGCCTGGGCGAGGTTACGCCGAAGCAACGCGGTGATCTCATCGCCATGCGCTTTGAGATCAGCGTCAAGCTTGTCCATGTCGACGCCGGATTTGCGAATCGCCGCAAGCATCTGATCTTCGGGAATCTTCGGACCGGGAATCGACATCAGCGCGGCGTGGACGGCGGCGTATTTGCCTTGATATTTGGCGGCCAGCGCGAGCTGCGCGCCATAAACGGATGCTTTGGTAAGGATCGGCCAGTCCTTATAAACAAGGCGAATATGGCCATCTTCCTCCACAACCTGCTCCAACGCCGGCTCGGCTTTCTTGCAGAACGGGCAGTTGTAATCGAAGAAGGTCACGATCGTCAGATCGCCTTTCGGATTTCCCGCGGTGGGAGTGGCCGGATCGTTTTGGATGGCCTCGGCGGACGTGTCGGCATCCTGCGCGAATGCGTGAGAAACGGCCATCGGCATCAAGAGAGCCAATGAGAGGATCAAACGAGCTGCAAAATTGTTCGGGCGTGTGGCGGACATGATGTCTCTCCTCGGATAAAATGGACTGTTTCAGGACGGTTGAAGCTGATTGAGCCGCTTCAGGAACGTGGCTGAATCGACGGGGCCGACGATTCTCGCCCCGGCAATTTCCTTGCTGTCTCGCGCGCCAAGGAAAACAACCGTGGGTGGTCCGACAACGCCGAACCTTTTCATCAATGATCGTGTATCTTCGTTGTAGTTGGTGGCGTCCGCACGGATCAGCGTGAAGTCGTTCAAACGCGCCAATACGGCTGCGTCTGAGAAGACGGTGCGATCCATGACCTTGCACTCGACGCACCACTCGGCTGAGAAATCGAGCACAACGGGCTTGCCACTCTGACCCGCGCTTGCAATCGCCGCATCGAGCGCCTGCGACGTCGCGACGGTCTCGAATTTAGCCGCGTGCGCGGCGGTGATTGTTGCGAAGGCGGGAATTCTGGTGAGCTGTCCCAGCAAACCGAACGAGCCTAGACCGGGGGAAACCATCAGAAACGCACCAACGCCGACTGAAGCCGCGCCCGCAAAGGCAGTCCATTTGCGCCATGCTTGTCCTCGGGTTCGGGCCCGTAGCTGTGGCGCCGCCAGGTAGATGCCAGTTCCGGCGAGGCCCACGCCCCACAGGGCTAGCATGAGCCACGTTGGAAGAACGCGCGAGATCACCCAGATCGCCACTCCGAGGAAAACGAAGCCAAACACGTGCTTCACACGTGCCAGCCACGGGCCAGATCTGGGCAAAATGCTTGCGCCAAACGTCCCGAATGCCATCAACGGCAAACCCATCCCGATGCCCAGGGCGAACAGTGCTGACGCTCCACGCCACGCGTTTCCGGTCTGAGCGACATAGACGAGGGCCGCGGCCAGGGGCGGCGTTACGCACGGGCCGACAATCAATGCAGAGCCGAAGCCCATGATCGCAGCCCCGCCAAGTGATCCGGCGCGGCGGCTACCGGCGCCGACGATGCGGCTCTGCCAGGCCTGCGGAAGCTGCAGGTCAAAGAGGCCGAACATCGACAGCGCGAGCACGACGAAAATTGCGCTCATTACACCAAGCGCGAGCGGCGTTTGAAGCGCAGCCTGCAGGTTCTGTCCGGACCAAGCGACCACCACTCCCAGAGATGCGTAGGCAAGCGCCATCGCCATGACATAGGCGGCTGACAGCATAAAGCCGCGTCGGGCCGTCAGCTTCTCGCCAGACTGCGCCAGCATCCCCGACAGGATCGGTATCATCGGAAACACACACGGCGTGAAGGCCAACAGCAAACCAAACCCCACAAAGGCGGCGAGCATGGAGATAAAACTTCCGCCGAGCTCTGGCTGTTCCGGCTCCGCATCGATGGCATTCGCATGAGATACGCTTGGACGTTCCAAAGCCGGATCGGAAATCCAATTGCTGTTCAACTGTGCTGGCGCCGACGTCCGAGCGGCCGGTTCGGCAACCGACAGCGTTTTCAAATCGACAGTCTTGGTGACCGGCGGATAGCAAATTCCTTGCTCTGCACACCCCTGAAAGGAGACCACAAGCGTGTTCAGACCGCTTGCCGATTCCGCAGATACGGTAGCGCGCGCCTGCCGGTGATATATTTCCGTCCTACCAAAAGACGGGTCGTCTTTCATGTCGCCGGCAGGAGTACTCACCTTAATCGGAACACCTTGCTGGCTCGTGACAGTGATTCTGTCACGATAGAGGTAATTGCCTGGCGCGATCACCCAATTAAGAACCAAGGTATCTTGCACTCCGCGCGCAACGTTTAGCTGGAAAGCCTTGTTAACAGCCGGCGGGCTTTGCGCCTGCGCGGAGGCAGCCATGACCGTAAACAGAAGAAAGCCGAAGAACGTTTTCAGGCAGGCGTTTGGCATGACATTCCACATAAAAAGGTGGAGTCTGGCTTCGCCGCCCTACCTTAAGGCAGCCTTAAGGCTCGCCTGTGACGTACCGATTTGGTGAAGCGAGGACGTGATGCGAATTCTGGTTGTCGAGGATGATCCCGTCCTACTGGACGGCTTGAAAGCTGGCCTGAGCCTGGCGGGCGCCACCGTTGATGCGGTGACCTCTTGTGCTGACGGCTTGGAGGCCTTGGCGACGGCATCATTTGATGCCGTGGTATTGGACCTGATGCTGCCGGACGGTTCCGGACTTGATTTTCTGTCTGGCATTCGCGCGGCAGGAAACGCAACGCCCGTTCTTCTCCTGACCGCCCTTGACGAAGTCGTTGACCGGATCAGAGGGCTGGACGCAGGCGCAGACGATTATTTGGGGAAACCGTTCGATCTGGACGAACTCGCCGCCAGAGTACGCGCCATCGTGCGGAGAAAAGCAGGCCGTGCCGCGCCGCATCTCGCATACAACGGGATCACGCTTGATCCGGCGACACTTGCCGCGACCGCGGCCGGAAGCACCGTAAGCCTGTCACGTCGCGAATTTGCGCTTCTCTCCGCGTTGATGGAGCGACCCGGAGCGATCCGCTCCAAGAGCGACCTTGAGGATCGTCTATACGGCTGGCAGGACGAGATCGGAAGCAATGCCGTCGAGGTACATATTCACAACCTTCGCAGCAAACTCGGGCGCGACATCATCGAGACGGTGCGTGGCATAGGGTATCGAATGCGAGACGCCAAATCATGATTACCCGTTCCATGAAAGGTCGCCTTTTCATCGTGCTCGCGGTCGCAACGGGTATAATCTGGCTATTCGCAAGCGCATGGATATTTTTCCAGACCCGCAGCGAGGTTGAACATGTGCTTGACACTCGGCTCCAGGAAGCGGCCCGCATGGTTAGCTCGCTGGCCATCAACGGTGACGCGGTTCCGTCGCGTACCTCGCGATCCGACGTGCAAACGTTACCTGAGACCGCAAGCTATGAACGTCAATTATCGTGCCAGATCTGGTCGCTGGATGGTCGGCTAGTTGCACGGTCAAGCGGCGCACCGAACGAAAGTTTGGGTAATGAGGCTGATGGCTTCTCCGACCAGCAAGTCGGTCGCGAAACGTGGCGCGTCTATGCCATTTCCGATTCGGCCAAAGGCATTCGCGTGCTCGTCGGAGATCGCCTCGGGCTACGTGAACGGCTTGTCACCGACCTCATCAAAGGCTTGCTCTGGCCTGCGATGTTGATCGTTCCGTTGCTCGGGCTTCTGATCTGGATGGTTTTGGGACGGGGATTGCGACCGCTTCAACTCATGGCTGCGGATTTGAAAAATCGAAGCGTCGATGACATGACCCCCTTGATGTAACCCGAACGCCTCCGGAGCTGGCTCCGCTCGTAAACTCCCTGAACTTTTTGTTTTCAAAGCTGGAAACCGCTCGACGCCACGAACGCGAGATTACGGCATTCGCCGCTCATGAATTGCGCACGCCGCTTGCCGGACTGAAGACGCAAGCGCAAGTCGCCATTGCATCGCAAGATGCTGAGGTGCGAACAAGAGCGTTGCGCCTCATTGTGATTTCAGTTGATCGAACTTCCAGGCTGGTGCGCCAATTGCTGGCAATTGCGCGAATCGACGCACAGGATGGCGTCCGACGGACCGACGACGTCAACCTCGGTCAAATTCTTGACGAAATTATATCGACCGACCCGCCCTCAGGGTCAGCCAACGTCGTCTTAAGTCTCGCGCTCTACGATCTCGGTTTCGCGACAAATCGAGATCTTCTGTCGTTGGCGTTGCGAAACCTTCATGAAAATGCAATTCAGCATATCAAGCACAACGGCACCGTGAAGTGGGACGCTGTCCGCGTCGGATCCTCCATCACGATTTCCGTCGATGATGATGGCCCCGGTATCCCAGATTCCGAACTGCCACTTGTGACATCGCGATTTTTTCGCGGTCGTCACAAAAGTCCTTATGGCAGCGGCTTGGGGCTTTCGATCGTTCAACTCGCGGCTGACAAACTTGGGGCGAAGCTCGCGCTGAAAAATCGGAGTGATGAAAACGGCCTTCGCGTCACTCTTTCATTGTCAACTTTATAGAAAGCAAGATGTCGTCGCCATTCGGAACGGACTTCGCTATGAAAATAGCGACTGCCCGCTTTTGTAGAGTACGTAGACCGCCACAACAAAAATCAGAGACGCAAATACGATATTCAGGGCGCTCTTGAATTGCGAGAGATGGCCGGCAAGTCGCATTCCGATCAACCCTCCGACAAACCCGCCACATGTGAACTCAGCCGCGACTGTCCAATCAATGAGGCCGGACCAAGCATAGTTGATCGCTGTTGTCAGCCCGAAAGCACCAACCGCCAGCAACGACGTCCCTATCGCGTTGATCATCGGCATACCGGTAGCGAAGATTAGCCCGGGCACGATCAGAAATCCCCCGCCGATTCCGAAAAACCCGGCGGCGAGGCCGACGACGAGGGCGGTGGCGCCTGCCAACCACGGCCGGCCATTGTCGTTGGCATTTGACACCGTATTGGATCGCTTCGTCCGTAACATGAGGCCACCGACCACGAGCATCAACAGACCGAAGAGAAACAGCAGCCGGTCACCGTTGATAGCCTTGCCTACACTCGACCCCGCGAATGCGCCGATGCTGCCGACGACGGCGAATATCAGCGCATTGCGCCAGCGAACGGTGCCTTTACGCGCATAGTTGGTGAAATTCAGAAACGCGTTCGCCGCCACAGCAAGGGCACCGGTGCCAATGGCCAGATGAGGCGGAGACAAGCCGACCACATAAAGCAGCAGGGGCGTAGCAAGGATAGAGCCACCGCCGCCGGAGGCCCAATGAAAATCCAACGAGGCTACCGGAGCCAATCGCAAGACCGCCTGACCACATCGTCACTGTGCTGCTTGCCGGTTCTGACGCGCCTTGAACAGGTGGTCATGCGCGGCCACACCGGCGATCATTGCAATCGTGAAGACAATGGTCGCCGGGATGCCCAAGCTCAGCGATGCGATCGCAGGGCCGGGACATAGACCGGAAATTCCCCAGCCAATCCCAAACAATCCGGCACCAATGAGGAGAGGTGAATCGATTGAAGTCGTGGTCGGCAAATGAAACGCGACATCCAATGCAGGCGCCGTCATAGTTCGTGAAATGATATAGCCGATGGATGAAACGGCGACCGCACCGCCAAGCACAAAAGCAAGGCTGGGATCCCATGCGCCAAAGATATCGAGAAATCCGCGAACGCGCGCGGGGTCGAGCATACCGGATAATGCCAAGCCGAACCCGAAGATCACACCGGACGCCAAAGAAACCAAATTTCGCGCAAGAAGGTTCATGTGATTCCGAACTTTCTCATGACGAATACCGTCGCGATCCCGGTGCACAGAAACACGACGACTGCCGTGAAAGACCGCGGCGAAAGGCGTGCAAGGCCGCATACGCCGTGTCCGCTGGTGCAGCCCGATCCGAGGCGGGTTCCAAAGCCGACAAGCAAGCCGCCGACGACCATTAAACCCAATGTTGTTGTCACTTCGATCTGTGGCCAGACGCCGAACCACTGCCGGTAGACCAGCGGTCCAAACAGCAGGCCCGCCAGAAACAGGATGCGAGATATGCTTTCAGCACTGACATGCTGGATAGCACCGGAGACCATGCCGCTGACGCCGGCGATGCGACCGTTAAGAACCAAGAGGATCGCGGCGGATAAGCCGATCAGCTCTCCCCCGATCAACGACTGCAAATAAGTCTGCTGCATCTTAATTCCTAGTCATTTTCCGGAACGCCGTGCGACCTGCGCGAAAACGGCGGCCTGTACCGAAGCTTTCGTCCGGACGGGAATCTTGAAGGGCACTGACAAATGCGAGTCCTCGCAAAAAATCTGATGCAAAGCCGCAATCAAATGCCCAGCTTTGGCATCTGCGACGCTATAAATACGGACTTGGAGGACCCGCCGCGCCTGAACGACTCCCGCTTCTCTGAGGTCAGCAAGTTGTTGCGACAGAATCGGCTGTTTGATGCCTAGCTTGTCTTCGAGCTCCGAGACAGATTGTTCGCCCTCGACCAGCGCGCAGGCAATCATTAACCGATTGGGATTGCTCAGACTTCGCATCAAGTCCGCGGCCTGTCGGATATTGAGTTCAATCGAGTCAGGTTTGTTGGCCACCATTCTCATGATTCGCTCCACGTGGCTCCTTCGAGCGCGTCCAAGGGTGACCGGCCCCCACTGAGTGGTCCGATTGGAATGTTAGTTTAGAGATTGCATTTTGACTACCTCCTTTGGTGCTGGCCAAACGAGAGCCTCGGGTGCCGGTGGTCGATATCCCAGCGATGAGTGCGGACGCACCGTGTTGTAGTGGTGTCGCCAGTTTTCAATGACGATCTGCGCTTCCTTCAATGTGTAGAAGATCTCGCCGTTCAGCAGTTCGTCTCGCAGCTTACCGTTGAAGCTCTCGCAATAGCCGTTCTCCCAGGGGCTGCCCGGTTCGATATATGCAGTCTTTGCTCCGACAGCCGCGATCCAGTCCCGAAGTGCTTCGGCGACAAACTCAGGTCCGTTGTCCGATCTGATGTGTGTTGGAATGCCCCGCGAGACGAACAGCTCGCAAAGGGCCTCAATCACGTCAGTCGCTCTCAGCCTGCGTGCGACACGGATGGCCAGGCTCTCACGGCTGAACTCGTCGATGACGCACAGCATCCGGAACGCCTTGCCATCGTGGGTGCGGTCGGCGACGAAGTCATAAGACCAGACATGGTTGGGCCGCTCCGGCCGCAGACGGATGCACGATCCGTCATTTAGCCACAGACGCCCACGTTTAGGCTGTTTGGCAGGGACCTTCAGCCCCTCACGTCGCCAGATCCGCTCGACACGCTTCTTGTTCACCGTCCAGCCGGCCCTGCGAAGCAACGCCGTAATCCGGCGATATCCGTAGCGACCATATTGACGAGCAAGCTCGATGATGTCGGCAGTCAAAGTCGCCTCATCATCGGGTGTCGTTGGGATCTTGCGCTGCGTCGATCGATGTTGACCCAGAACCTGGCACGCCCGTCTCTCGGAGATGTCAAGCTCAGCTGTTACATGATCGACGCACGCTCGGCGTCGGGAGGGGCTTAGAAGTTTCCCTTTGCGGCCTCAGCCAGGATCAGCTTGTCCAGCGTCAGATCCGACACCGCTCGCCGGAGACGATTGTTCTCGGTCTCCAGTTCCTTCAGCCGCTTCACCTGATCGCCCTTCAGGCCGCCATACTCATTGCGCCATCGATAATAGGTGACTTCCGTCACGCCTATCGCTCGGACTGCGTCTGCCACCTGCCGACCCTGTGCCATCAGCACATCAACCTGTCGAAGCTTCGCAACGATCTCTTCAGCTGTATGCCTCTTCCTTGCCATCGATCCTATCCTCCACCGCAAAACCATACTTCAGGGAGGACCACTTCAAAGGGGGCAGATCACTATCAATTCCCGGATACGGGCCTCAAACCTTCCACGGCTCACTTCGCCGACCTTCAGCCCGTAGCCACGCAGAATGCCGCGGATGCTGAGTTCGACGTCGAGAAGCTTGCCCTGCAAAAGCTTGCGTCCAATAAGAATAGCCCGGGTATCCTTGCAAGGCACCGATTTCGCGTGAACCGGGCGGTACCACCCCATCCGCAGCAACTGGGCGATCCCGCGCGCATCTTTCCGGTCGGTCTTCACCGTCATGGCCGACAGCGCCGCCTTCACGTGCCGCGTCTCCAGCAACACGGCATCGCGTCCGACGGCGACAAGCCCCGCATGCAGCCATTGCGATAACGGCCCGGCTTCGAGCCCAATGCGGCTGACAGCCAATCCCAGCTCGTCAAAATAGCGGACAAGCGCCTCTGGCTCGCTGGCGATCTTGACCTCGCGGACGATCGTTCCGCTCGTATCCACAACGCACACGCTGCTCTCTTTCAGTGAGACATCGATTCCCACATAATGCTCCATGGCTGTTCCTCTCTTGATGCTTGGAGCCGATCGCTCGGACTCCGTTCCAACACCATCATTCTGAGGGACAGCCACCCATGCTGGCTAGGCTCGCGAAGGCCGGCCCATTACGGCATCTAACACCGTTGTTTTTAATACTGAGGATAGGATTGGCGGGCAACGCAATCAGCATATTCAGTGAGAGATTAATATTGGGATGGTCACCGACTTGAGCAGAGATCGCGTCACGCCCCCGAAGACAATCTCGCGCGATCGCGCGTGGCTGTATGCGCCAAGCACAATGAGGTCCATATTATTGCGATCGGCATAATTCGAGATAACATCAGCAATGGACGATCCGTTAGAATCAATCTGCTCGACCGTAACATTGGCTCCATGTCTGCTAAGATAGACCGCAACATCTGCACCAGGCTCTTCACCGTGCAACGGATTTTTCGCTGAATCGACCACAACGACGGAGATTAATTGGGCTGCCGTCAGCAGCGGCAACGAATCCGAAATCGCGCGCCGGGCTTGACGGCTGGCGTTCCAAGCCAGAAGCACGCGCTCTGCGATGGTCCCGGCCTTCCATCCATCAGGCAGGATGAGAATTGGAACACCGGTAGCAAGCAACAGCGTCTCAGCCGACCAGCCACTAGGCAACCCACCCGGCGGCGGATGACCCGTGATCACCAGATCAGCATGCAGAGAGTGTAGTTTGGCATCATCGGCATCAATTTCACGGACGATACGGAACTCAAAGCTGATATCCGCCCGCTTCGTGGCTATACTAAAGTTTTTGCTTGCGGCCTCGGACATGGCGATCTCTTTCGCTTTGTGACGTTCGATAAGCCGCCGTATAGCTTCCCTCCCCCTGACATAAGAATCTGCAGGATCTATCTGCCAGCCCGACGGGACAGCGAAGATACCGATGAGATGCGAACCGTGACGAAGAGCCAGCTCCACGGCGTAGCGAGCGCGAGTTGCGCCAGTCCGCGACGGATCCAGGAAGACAACGATGTTCTTGAGAGCCATTGGCTAGTGCACCTCTAATTCGCGGACACGGCTAAGAATACTATTTCAAGACAGACCGATGCGGTGATGCTCATCGCTCTTCCTTCAGGGAGAGGCCGTATCCGGTCATTGAGATGCCCTGAAACAGCGTATCGAAAGCTAGAATGAGTGCGGCCGTCGTCGGCATGGCAAGAAACCATGCACAGAAGATCCAGAACGCGCTGAGTATGGCGACGCACCCGGAAGACAGAATCCATGTTGCGCCGTCCTCCGGCGAAGCTGTCAGGCCTATCCAGATTCGAGCTATTCCGGATGCCACCAAGAAAGTGCTTAAAAAAATCAACGTCGAAATACTTGTGAGGTTCTCGTCCGACGAAAGCGCCACTCCTGCAAGGATGCAAGGTATCCCATTCATCAGCCAGTCGATGTAGATGTCGCCTCTTGCGATCTTTAGAACAACTAAAATCATGATTATGCCACTGAATATGGCTGAACCGCCGCTAAAATGCTCTTGGCCCGGTTGAACCGCGAGGGCGTCGGCAAGGGCAAGAGCGCTGAATGTAGTAAGGATGCCGCCGAGAACCATCAGCCTCAGCCAATCCATCTCGCGACGGAATCTGGCTCGAAACATCCGACGATAGTGCTCAAATGTATCTGATACGTCGCGTTCGTGCGATATCGTCCAAGACCGAACAAATCGCCTGAGCTTGATCAGACCATTCGGGGCCATGATGAACATCCTCGCTTCACGAACCGACGACGACATCGGCGCTATGCGCAGTCTTGGACTTTCTGAACTTCGCTTTGAGCTTTTCGCGCAGAGTCTGGAATGTGACGTACAGCATGGGGATCAGGAAAATCCCGAGCGTGCTGGCAACCGTCATACCGACGAAGACGGGCGTACTGACGTTACGGCGAGCGATCATCGAGGCTCCATCCGCCCAGACGAGCGGGACCAAGCCGAGGATGAATGCGATCGACGTCATCATCACCGCGCGGAAGCGAAGTTTTGCTCCGAGCTCGGCAGCTTCCTTGATGCTGAGACCGAGCTCGCGCTGTTCCTTGGCGAACTCGACGATCAGGATGCCGTTTTTGGCGGCCAAGGCGATCAGCACGACCAAGCCGATCTGCGCATAAAGATCGAGGGTCAGTCTCGCAAACAGGAATCCTAGGAAAGCGCCGAGAACACCTATCGCCACCGACAAGAGTACGGGTACCGGAATGGTCCAGCTTTCGTAGAGCGCGACAAGGAAGAGATAAGCGAAGAGCAACGCAAGCCCAAGAATAATTGTCGTCTGTCCCTCGGCCTGCTGTTCCTGATAGGCGGTCCCCGTCCATTCGAAGGCATAGGCTGGCGGCAATGCCTTTGCCGAGACCATCGCCATCGCTTTCATGGCTTCACCGGAGGAGACACCGGGGGCCGGCGAGCCGTTCACGGTCACGGACCGATAGTTGTTGTAACGTGTGATGACAGCCGGTCCGGTGACTGTCCGAAGCTCCGCAATCGACTGGAGCGGTACCATGGCGCCGCCGGCACTGCGGACATAGATGTCCCATAGTGCCGGAATGTCCCTGCGGTTCGTTACGTCACCCTGAAGATTGACCTGCCAGGTGCGGCCGAAGAGATTGAAGTCATTGACATAGGAACCTCCCAGCGTGGTCTGCAGCGCAGCGAAAATGTCTCCGATCGCGACACCAAGCGCCTGCGCTTTTTCGCGATCGATATCGAGGAAGAGCGAGGGCGCGTTCGCCCCGTAGGTCGTGAACACCCGCCTCAGTTTCGGATCCTGGTTGGCTGCAGCGACCACTCCGTTTGCCAGGTTGCCGAGCGTCGCTGGCTCTGCGCCTTCCAGCGATTCGAGCATAAACTCGAAGCCGCCGCTGGTCGAAAGCCCCACGACCGGCGGCAGATTGAAAGGAAGCACGGTCGCCGTTCGAACCTGCTGGCCTGCGACGAACATCTGTCCAATCAGGACTTGTGCCTTATCCGCCGCGGCAGTGCGCTGTTCGAACGGCTTGAGTTTGGCGATGACGAAAGCGTTGTTGCTGGCGGCAAAGCTGTCCAGCAACGAATAGCCAATGACAGCGACAACATCCTGGACCTGCGGTATACCCGCCAGAATCTTTTCGACGTCGCGAACGGATTCGCTCGTGCGCGCGACCGATGCGCCATCCGGCAATTGTATGTTGACGAAAAATGCGCCCTGATCCTCTTCCGGCAAAAGTCCAGTCGGCGTTATCGAACCGAGGCTGACAATGCCTGCGCCGCTTACCAGCACGACAACGATGGAGAAAGCTGAGAGCCTCAACGACTTTCTGACAATGCGTGCATAGCCGTCACGCAAACCGTCGATCCGACGACCGATCCAGCCCATCACACCGCGCTTGGGGCCACCATGCCGCACAAACACGGCGCAAAGCGCGGGAGAAAGCGTCAACGCATTGATCGCGGAGATCAACATCGAAACGCTGATGGTAACAGCGAATTGCCTGAACAATTCACCGGAAATGCCGGGGATAAAGCCGATCGGCACGAAAACGGAAAGAAGCACCAGCGTGATCGCGATGATGGGCGCGGTCACCTGCGCCATGGCCTTCTTGGTCGCCGCGACGGGTGAAAGCTCCGGCTCCTCTTCCATGACGCGCTCGACATTCTCGACTACGACAATAGCGTCGTCGACGACGATGCCGATGGCAAGAACCAGCGCGAGAAGCGAAACGGTGTTAGCGGAGTATCCCAGCGCCAGCATCACGGCAAAAGTGCCGACGAGACTGACCGGGACCGCGATGATGGGAACGATGGTTGCCCGAAGATTGCCAAGAAAAATGAAAACGACGATCGCGACAAGGACGAACGCTTCGACGAGCGTGTGAACGACTGCCCTGATCGTGTCGTTCACGAACTCCGTGGAGTCGTACATAACGCGAATCTTCAAGCCGTCCGGGAATCGGCGCTGCAGCACTTCGAGTTTCTTGTTGATCGCAGTGGACGTCGCCAGCGCGTTGGCCCCCGGTGACAGGAAAATAGCGATTCCTATCGCCGGGTTGCCATTGACCCGGGCTTCGGCATCTTCGTTTTGCGCCCCCAATTCAACGCGGGCGACATCGCTGATGCGTAGCACCGATCCATCGGCATTGGCGCGCAATAGGATCTCGCCAAATTCTTTCGCTGTGGTCAGCCGCCCTTGCGTCTGCACGTTGAGCTGAAAGCGCTGGTCGTCGGGGACGGGACGCGCGCCGATCCGACCTACCGGCGCCTGCACGCTCTGGGATTGGATCGCACGGATCACATCCGATGGTGCCAACCCAAGACTCGACAACCTTTCCACATCGAACCAGATGCGCATCGAATAGTTCATGCGACTGAACAATTGCGCCGAGCCGACGCCTGGGGTTCGGGACAACTCGTCCAGCACGTTGATCGTAGCGTAGTTCGTCATGAACAATGTGTCGTGCTTCTGCGCAGGACTATAGACGGAGATGAACTGCAGAATGGACGAAGATTGCTTTTGAACCGTGAGGCCGAGCGCCCGCACCTCGGGCGGAAGCTGGGCAAGGGCGGTCTGAACCCTATTATTGACATTGACTGTATTGATGTCGGCGTTCGTTCCGAGGGCAAAGCTGACGGTTAGGGTGTAGGAGCCATCATTGCCGCTGGTGCTCTTCATGTAGAGCATCTTATCGACACCGATCACCTTCGACTCGATCGGCTGTCCCACAGTCGCTTCCACAACCTCGGCAGACGCGCCGGGATAGATGCCGGTCACCCGGACCTGAGGCGGCACAATATCGGGAAGTTGGGCGACTGGGATGCGCATCATCGCGAGCCCGCCTGCCAGCGTCATCACGATGGCGATCACAATGGCAAGACGCGGCCTGTCGATGAAAAGATTGGAGATCATGCCTTATCCCCGCTGGGCTGGTTTCGATGGCGGGGACAAAGCCTCTACCGGAGCGGGCGCAACCGGTGTATTCGGTCTCACGCGCTGAATTCCTTCAGCAATAACCCGCTCGCCAACCTGTAGCCCTTCGATGATCGCAGCCGTCGTTGCCGTTGATTGACCCAGTTTGATCCGGCGCTGTTGTGCGATGTCTTTTTCGCCGACGACATAAACAAAATCGCCCTGCTGATCGGTCAGCACGGCGGCGCGCGGGATAGCGACTACGTCGCGGGGCTTTACCGACTCCAGTACGACACGCACCAGTTCGTCGTTCACCAGTTCGCGTCCCCCCCTACCGGGCAAGGCGGGGTTCGGTACAATGGCGCGCAGGACGATCGTGTCGGTGTCGCGGGCCACGTTGATATCGATGAAGTTGAGCTTGCCGACCTGACCGTAAAGACGTCCGTCAGGAAGCCGCAAGCGGATACGAACAGCGTTGGAACCGCCGTCCGTGGCAAATCGCTCACGCAGTTCGAGAAACCGCGCTACCGAGATCGGAAAACTGACGTAGATCGGATCCTGGCTTACGATGGTCGCGAGGGCACCCGACGCGGGCCCCACGACGTTACCAATGGTGAAGGCGGTACGTCCGACGCGACCATCGATCGGGGAACGAATTTCAGTATAACCAAGACTGATCTCGGACTGACGCAACTGCGCTTGCGCCGATCTTAACTGTGCGGCGGCTGTTTTTTGAGCCGCCCGCGCATTGTCTGCCGAACTCTGACTTCCAGACGAACTCTTGAGCAACTGCTCTGCTCGATCGAGCGCGAGATTCGCGTTTTCCAACTGGGCTTGCGCCTGAGCTACTGCGGCGCGCTTTCCTTCGACATCCGCTTCAAAGGGCGCGCGTTCAAGACGAAAGAGAAGATCGCCCTTGCTGACTTCAGCACCCTCGACAAAAAGCTTCTCGTCGAGGAAGGCGGTCACACGGGCCGAAAGATCGACTCGGCCTATGGCCTGGATCCGGCCATTGATCTCTGTCGCTTCAGTAATCGCTTTTGATTCCACCGTCACAACGCCAACCATGGGCGGTCCTCCCGCACCTGTTTGCGCCGACACTGGCACGGCCAGAAATGTGCTGGCGATGGCGATTAGACGAAGGATGGGCGACATCAGGCATGATCCAGCATGAATTACGAGATTCTAGGCAGACCTATATACATACGAACCGTATGTTTGTAAATTAAAATGATAAGGAGACCGAATAGATGCGTCGAACCAAGGAGCAAGCGGCCGAAACCCGGCAGACGATCCTGAAAGTGGCGGAGGAGCTTTTTCTGGAAAAAGGCTACGAGAACGTGTCGCTCGACGAGATCGCCGGCGCGGCGGCCGTCACGCGCGGCGCCGTCCACTGGCACTTCCGAAACAAGCAGGGATTGTTGTTTGCGATCCGCGACGAGATGCGCCTCCCCATGCAGGATCTAGCGGAGCGGTTAGCGGCGGACACCACCCTCGCGCCGCTGACAGCGCTTGGCGATGTGATATCGAGTACATTTTCTTACTTGCAGGCGGACCCGCGACAAAGGCGGATTCTCAAGGTGCTTTTGCAGGTCGATTGGGCCTCTTCAGAGGATGATCCCGATAGCGGAAAGACTTTTCAGCATCAGTTTCGGGGTTCGCTCATCAAGATATTCGAAGCCGCGGAGAGAAATGAAGCTCTGCCCGCTCCCTGGACGCCGAAATCTGCTGCCATAGCGTTCAGCGCGATGTTGAACGGGCTGATCAACGAATGGGCTCGCGGACAAACCGATTTCGAGCTCGTGCCGGATGCAACCGCAATCGTGCGAACGGTCCTCGATGCATGGAGCACGCTCGCAAGATCTGCCTCAACCGTCGCATCCTAACCTGCGCCGAGCGTGGCGTAAAAGCTGGTAAGGCCGGTGACGAGACAGTGCGGCAGCCATGGGGCCATCTCATCAGAATCTTCGTATTCTGAAATGACCGGCTGCACACCGGAGGCTGTGGTGCCTCCGCGGATCGTGTTGGAATTTGGCGGAGCGGCCCCCGGCGGAATGAGATTATCGTTTCATGCGGCGAGGTAAATCTTCTTAGCGAGTTGCTTGGTAGCAAGCGTCCGCCACCCGTCGATCTTCCGCATTGAGATTTGGCCGGACGCCATCAGGGGCCAGAACAGCATGGCGGCGATTTCGGCCGAAGGCAGCACGGTTCTGCGTCTTGATCCGCCTTTTGAACTCTTCGTGCAGACGCTCGATCGCGTTGTCCGGGCGCTTTTCCACTGGCTCAGCGGCAGACGGGTGAAGCTGAAGAGGCGGTCGCCGGCCTCAAGGCTATCGGCGACGGCCCTGTGCCGGAACCTCCACTTGCGGACGAACGCCTTGCGCCCCTCGCGCTGTGCGTTCTGGCTGCTGAAAAATGGGTCTTGAAGGGCGATTTTCCTGATGCGCGCGGCGAGGTGAGCCAATCGATGGGGCGTAGAGGCCCTGCCTGCGTAGTTTTCGCTGTGGTTTCGTCTCATGTTTGAGAGCTATGCGGGATTTTCGGTGACGGGGTGAATCAAGCGGCGGATTTCTTTTCGGACGCGACTTCGATTCCGTCGCGGAATGTTACACCGTTGACGACCTTAGAGTCGGACTCGAAACGACGTGAACGAGATCAAGGTCTTGCCAGCCGCCGTGTGATGGTTCGGATGTGGGCGACGAGCACCCACGCGGTTGCGCTTGCGATGGTCGCCTCAAAATCCTTGGCGAGCCTGCGGCATCGACCAAGCCACGCGAATGTACGCTCGACGACCCACCTGCGCGGTAGAACCTCGAAGCCCTCAGCATGGTCGGATCGCTTGATGATCGCGAGCGTCAATTTTCCGATCTTTGCGAGAGCATTCCGCATCTTGTCCCCCGCATAACCACCATCGGCGAAGACGTGCCGCAGCCACGGATAGAGCCGGCGGATCGAAGCCAGTACGCGGGGGCCACCATCACGGTCCTGGACATCGGCTGGATGCACGAGGAGACCAACCAGATTGCCTTGCGTGTCGGTTACAATGTGGCGTTTGCGCCCCTTGATCTTTTTGCCGGCGTCGTAGCCGCGCGGGCCGCCGCTTTCCGTGGTTTTCACCGATTGGCTGTCGATGACGCCCGCCGTCGGGCTCGCCTCACGTCCAGCATGCTCGCGTGCCGCCATCACTAGCGTGTAGTTGATCGAGCTGAACCTGCCCTCGCGCGACCATCCATAGAAATAGCCCTGAACGGTCGAGTACGGTGGGAAGTCCTTGGGCAACTGACGCCATTGGCACCCTGTCGAGACCATGTACAGGATCGCATTCACCACGGCTCGCAAGTCCGTCTCACGCGGCCTCCCAATGCGGGATGGGGAAGGTATCAAAGGCTTCAGCAATCCCCACTCCGCATCCGTCAGATCGCTTGCATAATGCAGTCCCTCACGGCGATATTGTCGCCGGGTGATTTCAGTCCAGGCCATCGTGCTCTCCCTCGAATCTTCGCAAATCCGAAGGAATCATAAGCCACTGAAATCACTCAACCCTTTTTCAGTCAGCCTCTCATCGCAGATATGCTTTGTGAATGATTGCCGAGTAAGGCTCGCCGCTTTACGCAACGTCTGTTTTCAGCCCGAACGCCGGGATTTTGCGAATCCGGCTTTGCAGGGCAAGTTCGAATTGCTCCCATCCCAGCAGCGACCTTGCTGCCTTTATCTGCTGCGTGATCACGAGCATTTTTCCGCCCCCTTGGAAGCCGTTTCAGAAGCGGAGATTCGCTTGAGGCGAAAACCGCCAGGAGGAGCCGTTGCATATCCATGACGAATCATGCGCCGACATCTCTCAGGCGCGGGACTGCACGGGCACAAGCGCTCCCGCGGCACAACTCCGATGGACCCTTAAGGAGAATTCAATTGGCCGCTTGCACGCGCTTTTCGGCCTCGCGAGACTGCATGCGAAAGTGCTTCGGCGAGCAGCGTCAAAGCGATAAACTGATGCTGAGTGGTCATTGCGCCGACAGCAAACGCGCCTCTCACGGCCGTCGCCTGCCGCTCAGACTTATCTAGACCAATCGGCGCAGCGATACCGTTCGCCGTTGGATTCGCTCGGTTGCAGTCATGGCTTTGTGAATCAGTCATCACGCTGGCGACTCCTCGGTAAGTGTCCTATTCCGGCAACCTCTTTGCGGGTTGTTTTACGTCGCTTAAAGTCCACATCTCAAACGCAAGGGCCGGGGTTGACTGGAAGACTCATGCGAATCGTCGCGCCCTTCAGGCGACAGCAGGCGAGAACGTTGATGCTGGGTTTTGTTTCGGGTTCGGTGGAATGTCTACTTAAACAAGCCCCTCCCCTACCCTCGCTCATACTCCCGATGTGGATGAACAGATGAACATCATCAGCGGCTCGTTCTGGGCATGGGCATGACCGTTGATACAACACCAATGCGTTGCAATGATCACGCCCAGCATCACGGCGCCTGTCGCACCCACCATCTTCTTCAGCCAGCCGACTTTCTTCTTTTCCGCGGAAGCCTCATCCGCGGTTTCGACCGGACCGCCGACGATGCCGCTGAACTTCTCGAAGAACTCCCCTGCAAGCTTCGTGGCCGTCGCATCGATCAATCGCCCGCCGAGTTGCGCGAGCTTGCCGCCGATCTCGGCCTTCACGGTGTAATGAAGGATGGTTGCGTCACCATCGGCCTCCAGCTTGACCGCGGCGCTGCCTTTGGCAAAGCCGGCCATGCCTCCGGAGCCTTCACCGGTGATAGTGTAACCGTTCGGCGGATCGAAGTCGGACAAGGTCACCTTGCCGGTGAACGAAGCCTTCACGGGACCGACGCGCAGCGTGACCTTGGCGTTCATTTCATTGTCGGATGTCTTCTCGATGGACTCGCATCCGGGGATGCACTGCTTGAGCACATCGACGTCGTTGAGCGCGGCATAGACTAACTCGCGTGAAGCTTCGATGCGTTGCGAACCGTTCATATCCATCAGACATGTCCTTCTTCCTGTTGTTCCGCCCGCCGTTGTCCACGGCGGCGCACCTCGACCATCTCCGCAACGATCGACAATGCAATTTCATCCGGCGTGATCGCGCCGAGATCGAGTCCGGCCGGGGCCCGCAGAGTCTCCAGTTGCAAGGGCGGCACGCCCGCGGCAGCCAGTTCGTCCTTCAGCACGGCCGCCTTCTTGCGCGATCCGACGAAGGCGACATAGGTTGACTGAGCGGCCAAAGCCGATTTCAACGCTGCCGTATCACCACGCCCCTGAGTCGACACAACGACATATCGGTTGCCGCCGCTGTCCGCAGGGATCTCATAACCATCCACAAGCCGATCGGTATCGCCGAACAGCGCATGATCCGCGGCTGGGGCGCACACTGATACGAAGAATCCCATGCGCTGGGCGATGGCCGCGATCGCCACCGCCACAGGCGATGCGCCGCAGACATAAAGCTGCGGACGCGGCAGGATCGGTTCGACAAAAATATCCATGGTGCCGTGGCTCGGACACATGTTGTTGGCGTAGAGGACGCCGTCGTGTGATTCACCGGCTTTCAGTCCGTGTTCTTCCAGCACATCCTTCGGCTGCACGCTGATGAGGCGCGGCTGGCCGTCCGAGAGCGACTGCCGCGCCGCCTTCAGCACATTGGCACGTGCGCAACCCCCACCGATCCATCCGGCGGTCATGGTGCCGTCTCTGAGGATGACGGCCTTCGCGCCCGCCTTCGCTGCGGTCAGCGATACCGTGCGCACCACAGTGGCCAGCGCGAACGGCTCGCCGCGGGCTTTCATGTCGTTGACGATGTCGAGGACATCGGGTGCGAGCGTCATGATCTCATATCCTTGCCAGATAAGGTTCGAGCGCCTGCAGACTTTCGAGATTGTGCGCCGGAGCGAACAGATCGACATGGGGCAGCGCCGCCTTCATGCCGGCCGCCTCCGGCGCATAATCGCGCCAGCCGATCATCGGATTGAGCCAGGCGATGCGGCGGCAGCGTCGGCGCAGCGCCGCCATCTCACGGCCCAGTTGCTCGGCCGGTCCGGTGTCATAACCGTCGGACACGATCATGACGCAGGTGCGCGCATGAATCGCACGCTTCGCGTGCCAGCGGTTGAATGTGCCAAGCGACTCGCCGATCCGTGTCCCGCCGCCGACGCCCTGGGCCAGGATCGACATGCGCTCCACCGCCCGCGTCGCATCGCGCTCGCGCAGCGCCGGTGAGATGTGAATCAGCCGCGTATGAAATACGAAGGCTTCCGCTTCGCGGAACGTGTCAAGAATGCCGTGCATGAAGCGCAGGAACACCGCCGAATACATGCTCATGGAACCCGAGGCGTCGAGGAGCACGACGAGGCGCAGCGGCTTGTTCTTGCGCTGGCGCCAGACCAGTTCCATCGGCGTGCCGCCATGCGCGATGCTCTTGTGGATCGTGCGCCGCAGGTCGATGCGCCGGCCCGCGCGGCGTGCCTGCTCGCGCCGGGTCAGCCGCACGCGCATCGCCTTTGCCAACCTGGCCGCAACGGCATGAGCCTCCGCAAGATCGGATGGATTGGCGAGATGACGGAAATCGGCTTTGGCAAGCGAATCAGACCGCGAGGCTCCTTCGCGTAGACCGGGGCTGTTCTCGTTGGTCTCGTCATCACCACCGGGACGCCTTTGCACGCTATCCGGTGCGCCGTCCGGATTGCCCGGCCGATCGCCGCTCTTCGTGCTGTCGAAACCCGGCGGGGTCTTCTGCAGCACGCCGGACATGCGCGTGGCGGATTTCATGCCGCGCCCCAGCCAGAACGCATCAAATATCTCGTCGAATTTCTCCCAGTCCGCCTTGTTGCTGCACAACAGCGCGCGCAGCGCTGGACGCAACCGCGATGGCGATGACGAATCCGGACCGGCAAGCACCGTGAGCGCGTCACTTGTCTCGGCGAGCCCGACAATAAAAGCGTTGTCGCGCAGCACGCGGACGAAATCGCCGAGCTTGCGGCGCGCGCCTGCGCCCGCCGGAGCAGCAATCGTCTCGCGAATGGCCGCACTTCCTGCCATATCAGGCCACCTTGCCCAGCAGCCGGTCGGACACCTCACGCGTCATGCGCGACTTGTCCTCTGCCGTCTTGATCAGGCACATCATGGTTTCGAACACGACTTCCGGTTCCGCGCGCAGATCGTCGATGCCAAGCCCGGCCAGAGCGGCTGCCCAGTCGAGTGTTTCGGCAACGCCGGGGCTCTTTCGCAAATCCTCCTTGCGGATGGCCTCGACCATGCGCGCGATCTGCAACGCCAGATCCACGTCGATGTCGGGCATGCGCGCGGTGATGATACGCGCCTCGCGTTCGACGTCGGGAAAATCGACGTAATGATAGAGACAGCGGCGGCGCAGCGCGTCGGAGAGTTCGCGCGTTCCGTTGGACGTCAGCACGACATGCGGGATCGTGGTGGCGCGGATGGTTCCAAGCTCGGGGATGGACACCTGGAAATCCGACAGCAATTCCAGCAGGAACGCCTCGAATTCCTCGTCAGCGCGATCGACCTCATCGATCAGCAGCACAGGCGATTTCGGCTGACGGATGGACGACAGCAGCGGACGTTCAAGCAGGAATTTTTCCGAGAAGATATGATCTTCGACGACATCGGCAGCGTCAGCATGGGTTTCGCGCGCCTTGATCGCCAGCAACTGGCGCTGATAGTTCCACTCGTAGAGCGCCGCGTTCTGATCAAGTCCTTCATAGCATTGCAGGCGAATGAGGCGCGCGTCATTCGCCCGAGCCAAAGCCAGCGCAACCTCGGTCTTCCCGACGCCCGCCTCGCCTTCCAGCAATAGCGGGCGCGACAGGTGCTCCATCAGCCAGACGGCCGTCGCAAGATCACGATCCGGAATATAGCCTGCGGCGGCCAGCCGATCTGCGATTCGATCGCGTGGAATATGATGACGCATAAGCATTTCCAACTCGCCCGGCCCATTGCCGGTGCAGTCCCTGCTTCAAGTCCGGTGCGATCAGAGAGCCGACGAGCAGCCGGCACCCGAAATCTCACCACACGTTCCGGACATGCCGGGCGGAGCAGAGTTTGCTTCGCCCGGACCTGTCTTAAACATGCAGGCCCAGTCTTTCGCCGACCTTCCAGAGCCGCCAGGCATCGTGCGGCATCTGGATGTGGCCTGCATTCAGAAACGCAAAGGCATCGTTCACTGCGTTAGAGAAACATGGCACGCCGCCGACATGGGGGCTTTCGCCCACGCCCTTGGCGCCGATCGGGTGATGCGGCGACGGCGTGACGGTGTAGTCCGTTTCCCACTTCGGCGTCTCCACCGCAGTCGGCAGGAAGAAATCCATGAATGACGCGCCCATCACGTTGCCCTGTTCGTCGTAACGGATCTCCTGACCCATCGCGACGGCGAAGGCCTCAGTGAGACCACCGTGGACCTGTCCTTCGATAATCATGGGATTGATGCGCGTGCCGCAATCGTCGAGTGCATAGAAGCGCCGGGTCTTGGCGACGCCGGTATCGACATCGATGTCCATGACGCAGAAATACGCGCCGAACGGATAGGTCATGTTCGGCGGATCGTAATAATTCACCGCCTCAAGACCCGGTTCCAGATTGGGCGGCGGACTGTTGTACGACGCCCAGGCGATTTCCTTCATGGTCTTGAATTTTTCAGGCAGACCCTTCACCCGGAAGCGATCAACGTCCCATTCAAGATCGCCTTCATGCACTTCGAGAAGGTGAGCCGCGATCATCTGCGCCTTGGCCTTGATCTTGCGCGCGGCCACGGCCGTGGCCGCGCCGGCGGTCGGCGTTGAACGCGAGCCATATGTACCAAGACCGTAAGGCGCAGTGTCAGTGTTGCCTTCCTCGATCATGATATCGTCGGCGGGAATGCCGAGTTCGGTGGCAATGATCTGGGCGTAGGTCGTCTCGTGGCCCTGCCCCTGGCTCTTGGTGCCCATGCGGGCGATGATCGAGCCGGTCGGATGGATGCGGATTTCGGCGGAGTCGAACATGGCGACGCCGAGAATGTCGCAATTCTTGGATGGACCGGCGCCGACGATCTCAGTGAAGAAGGAGATGCCGATGCCCATCAACTCGCGGGTTTCGCCACGCTTGAAGGCTTCCTGCTTTTGCTTCTGCTCGGCGCGCAGCGCACGATAGCCGACAGCATCCATCGCCTTTTTCATGGCGAGCGGATAGTTGCCGCTGTCGTATTCCCATCCGAGCGGAGCATGATACGGAAACTGCTCCGGCTGGATGAAGTTCTTGATGCGCAGGTCCGCCGAATCCATGCCGAGCCGCTGCGCCAGCGTCTCGATGGCGCGTTCGATGGCATAGACCGCTTCCGTCACCCGGAATGAGCAACGATAGGCGACGCCACCCGATGCCTTGTTGGTGTAAACGCCGTCTACCGAGAGATACGCCACCGGCATGTCATAGGAGCCGGTGCAGATGTTCATGAAACCTGCCGGCCATTTCGACGGATCGGCGCAAGCGTCGAATGCGCCGTGATCGGCGAGCACATGGCAGCGCATGGCGAGGATCTTGCCGTCCTTGGTGGCGGCGAGTTCAGTCGTCATGTGGTAATCACGCGCAAACGAGGTGGTGGAGAGATTCTCCATCCGGTCCTCGACCCACTTCACCGGCACGCCCAGCACGATGGACGCGACCACCGCGCAGACATAGCCGGAATAGGCGCCAACCTTGTTGCCGAAACCGCCGCCGATATCCGGCGCGATCACGTGGATCTTGTGCTCGGGCAACCCCGAGATCAGCGACACCACTGTGCGAATCACGTGCGGCGCCTGGAAGGTGCCCCACAGCGTCAATTCGCCCTTGATCTTGTCCATCGAGGCGACGCACTGGCAGGTCTCCAGCGGCGACGGATGGACCCGGTGATAGGTAAACATATCCTTGGAGACGACGTCGGCCTTGGCAAAGGCTTCGTCGGTACCGTCCTTGTCGCCGATATCCCAGAAGAAGATGTGGTTGTGATGCTTGCGCGGTCCATGCGCGCCGGTCATCTTGTCCTTGATATCCTCGCGCAGCAGCGGCGCATCAGGCTCTAGTGCCTTAAACGGATCGACCAGAACCGGCAGCGGCTCGTATTCGACCTCGACGAGTTCGATCGCGTCGGCGGCGATGTAACGGTCCTTCGCCACCACGAACGCGACTTCCTGATTCTGGAACAGCACCTTCTCGTCGGCGAGCACGGCTTGCACATCGCCGGCCAGCGTCGGCATGTAGTGAAGATTGAGCGGCTTGAGGTCGGCGGCGGTCAGGACCGCAAGCACGCCCGGCAGCGCCTTGGCTTTCGAGGTGTCGATGCTCTTGATGCGGGCATGGGCGTGGGACGAGCGCACGAAATCCCCGAACAGCATGCCCGGCAGTTTCACGTCGTCGACATAGTTGCCCTTGCCTTGCGTGAAGCGGATGTCTTCGACGCGCTTGCGCTTGCACCCCATGCCCTGGAGTTTTTCGGCGCGCTCGGCGCTGGTGAGTTCGATTGGAGCCTGGACGTTCATTCTGCGGCCTCCTGGAAAGGCACGCCATTGATCTTGGCTGCCGCGTATTGAATTGCCTTCACGATGTTCTGGTAGCCGGTGCAGCGGCAGAGATTCCCTGCGATACCAAACCGGATTTCCTCTTCAGTCGGATTGGGATTTTCCTGCAGCAAGCGATGCGAGCGCATGATCATGCCCGGCGTGCAGTAACCGCACTGCAGGCCGTGCATCATGCGGAAGCCTTCCTGCAACGCGCTCAGCGTGCCGTCTGCGGCCGCCATGCCCTCGACGGTCGTAATCGACGAACCATTGGCCTGAATGGCGAATGTCGTGCAGCTTTTTACCGACATGCCGTCGAGATCGACGGTGCAAGCACCACAATGGCTGGTGTCGCAGCCGATGTGCGCACCAGTGAGATTTTGTTGTTCGCGGATGAAATGGATCAGCAGGGTGCGCGGCTCGACCAGCGCCTCCACCGGCTGCCCGTTGATCGTCAGCTCGATATGGGCTTTCGCCATGTTGGGTCTCTCCCTGAATTTCTAGTTTTTCGCGCGGGACTTCGCCCGCTCGGCGGCGCGGCGCAGCATCACGCCAGCCATCTTGGTGCGGTATTCGGCAGGACCGCGGCCATCCGCCGCCGGACTGGTGATCGCCTCGGCCAACGCGACGGCCTTGTCGAGCGCCGCCTTGTCGAGCGCGGTGCCGACCAGTGCGTTGGCGGCTTCTTCAGCCCACAGCGGCGTATCGGCCACGTTGGTCAGCCCGATCGAAGCCGAGGTGCACTTGCCGCCACTCATGGTGAGAACGACCGCGGCCGCGGCGGTGGCATAGTCGCCGATTTTCCGTTTCAGTTTCTCGTAGGCATAGCCATGTCCAACCGGCGGCACCGGAATGCGAATCGCGGTCAGGATTTCGCCGGTCTCAAGGGCGGTGAAATACGCCGCCTGATAAAACTCACGCGCTGCAACCCGGCGCACGCCATTCGGGCCGGTGAGTTCGTAGCTTGCGCCCAGACACTGCATCAGCGCGGGCATGTCGTTGCCCGGATCGCCGTTGGCGGCGTTGCCGCCGATGGTGCCCATGTAGCGGATTTGAGGATCGGCGATCAGCAGCGACGTCTCGCGAATGATCGGCAATTTCGCCGCCAGCAGATCGGAACCGATCAGCGTGTGCTGGGTGGTCATCGCTCCGATAACGATGTCGCCGCCCTCTTCCCGGATCCCCTTGAGGTCTCCGATGGCGCGCAAATCGACCAGATGCTCTGGCGTGGCCAGCCGGGTTTTCATCATCGGGATCAGGCTGTGGCCGCCGGCCAGGGGCCGGGCGTCTTCGCCGAGCTTCACCAGAAGCGCGACGGCATCGGCGACGGATTTCGGACGATGGTAGTCAAATGAACCAGGAATCACGGTTACCTCCCCAGGTTACCCACGCCCCAGACCTCTGTTGGGTCCGGTTTACATCAGCGCGTTGCCTAGGAGGCCAAGCCGTTTAGAAACATTCAAGAACAGGAGCACCAGAGATCGGTTTTCGGCACCAAAAGCGGCAGCTGCGCACGAACTGCGTCAGCAACGCTGTCTTAATTGTCCCTGGTTCGCAGATATTCGGTGAGCTGCTCGCGCAATTGCGGCAACCGGCTGCGGCTCACCGGCACCGAGCGGCGCACCGGCGAATCGAGATCGGCAATTCCGTTGTCGCCCGCGCGCTTCAGACGCGCGACGCGCTGAATATTGACGATGTAGCTGCGGTGGACGCGAAAGAAAATATCGGGCGGCAGCCGCGCGATGATCTCGCCGATCGAGAGCGGACAGAAGATGTCCTCCCGGCCGTTGAACACATAAGTATAATGTGCGTTGGCGTGGACCGAGAAAATGTCGGCGGTGTTGATGGTCTGGCTGCCGCGATACTTCTCCACCGGCAGGGTGGCCTCGTAGATGGGAGCATCCGATGTCGCCTGCGTGGGCGCATCGGCGACCGTGAGTTCCGCGACCGAACCAGAGACAGGCGTCACGCTGTCCGCCGTAATCGGGGCCGGAATGGGATCCGGCTCGTTCGCCTCGGGCACGATCACCGGGTCCGCCGCGGATTCGCGCTGATCCGGAACCAGCGCCAGCATGAAAACACCGGACACCAGAAACGCGACGACACTGACGATCACCGCCAGCAGATCGCCGGATATGGCCGGCGTGCCCGGCGGCAATGCGCCGACAATCGGATGCAGCGTCAGCCCGGCCATCGCGGTGTAGTGCATTCCCGAAATCGCGCAGCCCAGAACCGCCGCGCAAACCAGCAAGGGCGGCCTCGTCTCGGACGCGAATGCCAGCCACAGCGCGAGGCCCGACGCCAGAACGGCGATCAGCACGCTCGCCAGCACATAAACGGGATTGTGCATCATGTGGGCGCTGGCATGGAGCGCCAGCATCCCGATGTAATGCATCGAGGCGATCCCGACGCCCATCACCGTGGCCGCGATGAACAGCAGCCGCTGCGAGCGCAATGTCGCGAGGTAAACCGCGATTCCGACCACCAGCACGCAAACGAGGAACGACAGCAGCGTCGGAAGCACCACGTAGTCGACGGTGACGGGCAGCCGCGCCGCCAGCATGCCGACGAAATGCATCGCCCAGATGCCGATCGCAAAGGACAGCGCAGCACCGGCGATCAGCAGGCGGCGATTCAGCGCGAACGCCTGCGAAACGCGAAGCGCCAGATTCAAACCGACGTAGCTTGCCTGTATTGCCACGAGCAGTGACAGGGCAACCAGCGTCGGATCATGTTCGATGGGCATATCCCAGCAGTCCTTGTCCGAACAGCCGCGACCCTAAAACAAAAAACTCACAAAAATCAACTTGCCCAAGCCATTTGGCAATGTCGCCCAAGCATCATTAAACTGGACTCCAACTCTCCTAAATCAGCCTGCCATCTGTCTCAAATTACCTGACGACGGACAGACCACCGACAGTCTGTGCGTGATCTGCCGTGACCAGACACGCCTTGCTACTGGAGCTAGAACCTCGCGGGTTTCACGCACCGCTGGCGCATCTCCATCGCGCCGCCGAGGCGGTGCCGCATTGATGATGATCGCATAGGCCGCCTGCGTTGACTTCAGCAGTTGGACGATGCTTCGGGTGACACGCAGATCGAACAACGTCGGACGCGTCGGAACGATTACCAAGGCGGCGTAACGCGCCGCTACGAGAGCATGCCGTGCGCCGGGCGGCATATCGATGAGCAGGATTTCAATCCCGCAGCGCTGTGCCAGCGCGATACTCTGCTCGATCTCGTTCTCACTGCAGCGGCAAACTCGAATATCCGATTTGTTTCGGACGCGTCGCCATTCGAAGCTCGATAGCTGCGGATCGCAATCGATGACACCAACTTTATAGTTTTTCTGCGCGGCGACGACGGCAAGGTTTGTGAGCGTCGTGGATTTGCCAGCCCGCCCTTGCCAACAAAAGCAATAACCGCTTGAAGCGGAGACCCGGCGATAGATGAGGAGCGTATCCGTGTCCCAGACGCAGAATGTCTCAACGACTCGGGTGAGGAGATCGTGCCCTCGTTTGAAGGAGGCACGACATAGCCAGCAGGGTGCTTGAGCTGACCTGCTACCATGTGATCAATCCTCCAGCTTCGGCCGACGGCCGCGGGCACGCGCGGCGAGCCGCCATCGCATCGGGTGCCGTCCGGAATGCGGTTGGAATTCAGTGGCGCGTTCTCCGGTAACATGAAGGTATCGTTTCAGGCGGCAAGGTCAATCGGCTGATCAATGGGTTTTGTGGAAAGCGTCTGCCACCCATCCACCTTGCGCATGTTGATCTGTCCTGAAGCGAGCAGCGCCCAGAACAACATCGCGGCGGTGTCGGCGGATGGCAGAACGGTTTGAGTCTTGATCCGTCGCTTGAATTCTTCGTGCAGACGCTCGATTGCATTCGTAACCGGTATGAGGATCCCGGTGCCCGCTCATCTGGCTTGGATCGCGTTGATCCTGGCGTATGGTGTGACCATCCGGGACGAGGGGCACCGGGAGCACGTCAGTGGGCAGGCCGATCTGTACGATGAGCCGTGAGCTCGTGTTAGTAGCTGGCCGCCCCTGCGACCCACCCGGTTGCGCTGTGAGCGCGGATCCGTAGTTGTCGTGTGGCCCACTGCTCCCGTCGAACCAAATGAGAGGAGCAGAAGATGCAACGTGTACTCGGCATGGACATCCACCGCACTTTTGCGGAGGTGGTGTTCTGGGAAGCAGGCCGGCTTCGTCCCGCCGGGCGGATCGATATGACCCGTTCGGGGCTTGAAGGGTTCGGCCGCAGTCTAAGCAAAGAAGACGAAGTCGTCATCGAGGCGACCGGCAATGCCATGGCGGTGGTGCGGGTGCTCGGTCCGTATGTCGCGCGCGTGATCATCGCCAACCCGCTGCAAGTGAAGGCGATCGCGCATGCTCACGTCAAGACAGACAAGATTGACGCGGGCGTTCTGGCGTCGCTGCGGGCAGCGGGGTTCCTGCCTGAGGTCTGGATACCCGATGCGGATACCGAACGTCTGCGTCGCCTGGTGGCACGTCGCAATCAGATCGTTCGGCATCGAACCCGAATCAAGAACGAGATACATGCCATCCTGCAGGCGCACCTTATCCCGCCGTGCCCTCATGCCGATTTGTTTGGTCGGTTGGGTCGGAGCTGGCTCGGACGCCAAGCACTGCCGGACGATGAGAAGGCCGCCATCGATCGGCATCTGCGTGAGCTTGACCGGCTCGCCGAAGACCTCGAGCTTCTCGACCGCGAAATCGCCGAGAAAGTGATCGAAGATCCGGCCGTCAAACGCCTCCTGACCATTACTGGCGTCAACATCATCGTAGCCGCAGGTCTCGTCGCGGCGATCGGCGACATCGGCCGCTTTTGCTCGCCGCAGAAGCTTGTCAGCTATGTCGGGCTCAATCCGCGGGTGCGCCAATCGGGCCTTGGGCTGGCGCAGCATGGCCGCATCAGCAAGCGCGGCCGCAGTCACGCGCGCGCCATGCTGGTGGAGGCAGCCTGGGCCGCCTCCAAGGCACCAGGCCCGCTGCGGTCATTCTTCCTCCGGATCCGAGCCCGGCGTGGTCATCAGGTCGCAGCAGTCGCCGTCGCACGCAAGCTCGCGGTGCTCTGCTGGCATCTGCTGACCAGGGATGCAGATTACCAATGGGCGCGTCCAGCGCTGGTTGCCAACAAACTCCGCGCGATGGAGCTGCAGGCCGGCCAACCGGCAAGAAAGGGAAACAAGCGTGGCGCAGCCTACGCTTATAACATCAAGGAGTTGCGGGATCGGGAGATCGATGTCGCGCGCCATGCTGAACAGGTCTACGAACAGTTCGTCAGCCGATGGCAGCGGCGTGGTCCTGGAAAGCGGCGCACGGGCGCCGCCAGAGATGAGCGCCAATGAGGAGAGCTGCGCAGCCGGGCTGACATTCTCGAGCCAGGCTCTTGCCAAGCGTCACACGTGTCATTCCAGCTTAACAGATCGCGCAGAAAAGACTTGTCGATCTCATCCGTAACAGATCGCGCAGAAAAGACTTGTCGATCTCATCCGTGGTGCGTACACTGCGCCATTGGCTCGGCGGCAAGCGAGTGAAGGTGAACAAGCGTTCCCCTGCCTCTTCCAGGCTGTCGGCGACAGCGCGGTGCTTGAGCCTCCATTTGCGAATGAAGGCCTTGCGGCGGACCTCTATCTCCTCAGGTGTCGTCGCGTAGATCATGTCGTTGTAATCCGCGGTGATCTCGTCATGCAGGCGCTCGGGTGCATGCGCGAAAAGGTTCCTGTGCTTGTGGACCGTGCAGCGCTGGACCGGCACTCCGTCCCAGACCGAGGCAATGGCCTTGTCGAGCCCCGGCGCGCCATCGACGATGAGGAACTCGGGCCGCCGTAGCCCGCGCCTAATTAGATCGTCGAGGACAGTGCGCCACGCCTCGGCGCTCTCTCCGCCCATGCTCTTGATCGCGAGCAGCACCTTCTGGCCGTCGGCGCGCACGCCCAGGACAACGAGGAGCGAGATCGAGGTCGCCTTGCGGTCGAGCCGCACGCGAACGACGGTGCCGTCGAGGATCAGGCGCACGATCGGATCCTCGGCCAGTGAGCGGGTGTTCCAGGCATCCCAGTCGCTCTTCACCTTGCGCCACGTCCGGCTCACCGTGTCCTTGCCGACTGTCCCGCCGAACAACGCCGCCAGCGCGCGACGCACCCGCCGGGTATTGGTGCCGGCGAGATAGGTGCTCGCGATCAGCGCATCGGCGGCAAGCGTGCGCCGCTGATAGGCCCGCAGCGCCTGGCTCTTCCATTCCGTCGTCTTGCCTTCCGAAGTGGTCAGCCGGGCCCGCGGCACCGCGATCTCGATCGGCCCGAACGTGCCCGTCAGCGAGCGCGTCCGGCTGCCATGACGGTGGCCCGTGACGCAGGCTCCTGCTTCGTTGCCGGCCATCTTGCTTCGTTCGTAACGCGGCCGGGCCAGCGCGGTATCGAGCTCGCCGCGGATCAGCTCTTCGATGAATTGACGCGCCCGAGCCCGTACCTCGGTCTCGATCGGGTCGAACCAGTTATCGAAAGGATCAACAGCCATCTCAGTCGCAGGCTGCATGGAATCAGGCTTCGTGGTAAGCTTGGTCATGGCGTAGTCTCCAGTCCGACGCTTCAACGCCGGATGATTCGAGGTTGATCACCCCGGAGACTACGCCACCCTCAATTCCTACCAACTCCGCGACGGCACCTCGCATCGAAATCAAGCCCCCTGAATACAGACCAGTCGATTCCCTCCTGAAGCGGCCTACTGGCGAGGTACTGGCATTGTTTGGCCGTGAGCGCGCGGAAACCGTAGTTGTCGTGCACTGTTCATGTCCTGACTGCAGCCGGCGCGCACGACCCTCGATGTCCGCCCCCCGCATCTCGTCGATCGCGTCACCACGCAGCGAATGGAAAACCTCACCTCCCTTGGCACCGCAGCGTTTCATATGATTCTGCATCGTTTTCGACATGTATTTCGAGGGGTCGGGGTGTTCGCGCGCCGCCTCAAAGATGAAGCCCTTGCGCGAGCGCATCCATGCAACGAAACCGATCTCATCGAGGTAGTTGTGCAGGACGTAGAATGTCATCGATTCCGAGGTCTTGATCGGAACGCGCCGCCACGACTTCTTGCCCGTTTTCTCGTCCTTGACCTCCACGATGCCGTCGGTTTGCGCGATCCAGACATCGTCTTTCTGGCGGATGTCGTCAGCGCGTAGGAACGTGAGAAGTCCAAGACGACGCGACGTGAGCTTGGCGAGCAGCGGCAGCATGGCCTCGTCGAGAAAGCCGGACGCGACACCGTTGCGGAAAACCCGATTGGTAACATCCATGGCCACCCCTTCGCGTGGCTTGGATGGTATCAGTGTCTGCGGATACGCTATCTTCACTCCGGCGAATGGATCGCGATAGTGATTATCCTGCATGCTATACCGCATCATCGTGCGCACATTGGCGACGTAGCTATCTTTCATGGTCTTCAACGCGAAGGTCTTGTTTTCCTCCAAGACATCGCGAGTTGACTTGCCTTCCATATCCGCACGTTTGGTGACGTTCGCCGGCCAGTACTGCATCCTGCTGACGAAGGCCTGAAGATGGGACGGGAAGTATTTGTCGGGCGTGCGGTCACCAACCACATCCAGAAACGCTTGTCGGCGAAGCTTTAGGATGGAAATGTCCGCATGATTTTCACCGTCGCGCTCGATGCGCATGTCGATGTAGGCCTGCGAGATTTCACTGAAAAGCGGCAGCAATGAGTGGCTGGAGCGGGTCTGCCCCGCGGCCGACTTGTCGGATCGAAAGCCGGGGACGGCGCAGGCGGTGCCACGTCGCTCACTGCCGCCAGCGCAGCCAGTGCGTCATCTGGCTGCGACGCAATACGCAGAACATCGCTAAGGGCGTTACGAGTCAGCGCATCGGCGTTGTCGATGATGACCGAAGCGCCGGCGCTGCCCTTGGCAACCTCGCTTTGGATAAGTTGCAGCGACCTCAGCGCCGCACCAAGCCCATTGGCGAGACCGTTGACGCGCGACGGCTGGGTCACCGCCTGCTTGATGGCATTTTGACAGGCATCGATGACGTGCCGGACGAGAGCGGTTTCACTGGGCGGCGGCGAGCTCATGGGCATTGCGTTCCTGATATCGGCAGCTGCGGCACAGATCGTTTGGCACAGCGTGGCGAGTTGCTGCGCCAACGCCTTGGCCTCGACGCGGCTGCGCGGACCTATCTGGACGCGGAGAATAGCCGCCGCGCAGACTCTGCTGCAGCGTGTTCGCGGGCCATCATGTCAAGAATTTTGGTCATTTCTCGCCATCCAGATCTGCCAGCATCGCGCCGGCGATTTCACCGACGCGGTTGGTCGCCTTATTCATGCGCTCGATCTCCCCGAGCAGGGCCTGCGCAACCTTGCTGTAGACGTCATCCGTCACCTCGCGGGTGCCGTCGGCGATCTTTTGCATCAGCGCCGGCGACAAGCCGGAAAGACGCGCCAGCGGGCTTTGCCAACGCGTCTCGCCGAACAACAACTGACCGGCGGCGACAACGCGATCGCGGCGTGTGGTTTTCTTGGCCATCACGCATTCTCGCCAACGAGGAGCGCGATCTCAGATTTGAGCGCTGCGTCATACTTATGGCTAATGAAACTGCGGGCGACACGCGAATCTTTGAAATTATCGATCCAGATCCAGCTTCTATCCTCTTCTACTAGCTTCCCTTAAGCAAAGGTCTGCGCGATATCGCCCCTCGCGTTGATAAGAGAGCTAATCGAGTCGAGCGTTTCGCTCTGGGAGGTTCTTCGCCCAATGGCAGCGAAAACTGTCCAGCTTGGCGCAAGGCCGTATTCGGCTCGGACGATGCCATAGCGGTCCGTAATTCCCATGTATCCCCAAGGCTGCTGGAAATTGGACCCCGGAGCGGGTGGCGCAGGGATGGAGAATCCGGGCCGTACGCTCATCTTGTTTAGAGGCTGATCTCGCGTTTGATCATGATAGCCGAGGTCCACTGACATTCGGAATCGCTCGCCGCAATAGTCCAGAGCGAGAGCGCACTGTCTGTCGAGCGGAGTGCCTCCGTTTCGATAGACGCCGTTGAACCGCATGCCGAACTCTTTCGCGTCACCAAACCGCCGTCCGAAATCGATATGGGTGCCGAGCTGGCTTCTCGAGTCGTATGTCGCCGTCAGTTGTGTCACCGGCGTGTCGAGCGCGCGCTTGGGCACGGCGTTGATCGCCCCTCCCAGGCTTCCATGAAGGCTGGCGCCATTAAGCATGGCGCTTGGACCTTTGAGGGCTTCGATTCGTTCGAGGCTTTCAGGGGGAAAACCGGCGATCGGCGTCACACCCGCAAGTCCATTGAAAGTCAAATCCGAACTATTCACGAGAAATCTGCGCATCGAAAATTCGAGATAGCCGGATCCCGCAGCCAGCGACCATCCAACGCGCGCGGATGCGTCGTTATTCAACACATCGGCGATGGTACGGGCCTGCTGGTCTGCGATGAGCTTGCTTGTGTATCGATTGCGGTCAGCACCGGGTCGAGCGCCTGATGCGCTTGCAATCACATTCAACGATCTCAGATCATAACCAGACAATCCTTACCGGCGCGAGATTTCTAACCCATACAAATCCTATACTTCTGATTCAACGAATCGCGCAACTGCGGCGGCGAGGCAGGCGGCTTCGCGGTAGCGGCTGGGTCCTATATTCGCCCTGCCTGATATTTGGACGAGCTTGGCGATACAGCTCGACGACGCAACCATCCAGTCAGCGATTGCCATTACAGGCGTTGCGAGGTGCAACTCGTTGCCATGATTGCGGCTTTTGCGGTTAAATCGCATTTCGGACGATAGCGATTGTAGGGTATCGCGCGACGAGCCGGATGATTGCGCCTTTCGGCTTGATCGCCGAGGTTGGATCGATATCGCCGCATGGCGCCACTGGCGGCGATGCTTCTTGCAAAAGTTCGGTTGTCTCTACATTGGCGAGTCGGGAACCGCGCCATTCCAGGCGCGTTCGATAAGGTCGCGGAGAGGAGCTGCCTCCAGCGGACGCGGATTCCAATATGGATTCGATAATACCCGTGCGACTGTCGAATCGATGCCCTCTCGCGGCATTTTGAGGGTGGCCAGGGAGCGGGGAATTCCGTCCACTCTAGCAAATTCGAACAAGCGGTGCTGCGGCGAGGGATCACCGAGCGCGGCTTGAAGGCGCCCGTACGCTTCTGCCATTGCGATCTGGTTGTACGCAAGCGTGTGAGGAAGAAGAATCGCGTGAAGTTCGGCATGAGGTAAATCGAAGGCGCCGCCCAATTCGTGACAAAGCTTGTGGTGAAGCCCCATTCCTGCCGCATTGAGGCATATGCCGGCGAGCCAGGCTCCATAGAGCGCGTCCTGGCGGGCAACGAGATCGGACGGTGTTTCAACGATGTTCGGGATGGCTCTCGCCATTGCACTGATCGCGCGTTCGGCGATGTCGGAAATCAGCGGGCTTCCATTCTGGGCATACATCGCCTCGACTGCATGGGCGATCGCGTTCAAGCCCGACATTACCGAGACTGGAGTGGGCAAATCTCGGGTATTCGATACATCATACAGGACGGTCGCTGGTAGAATGGCCCGGTTGCGGTGCGTCTGTTTCTTGCCCTGGCTGGTTTCGCCGAGGATGGAGGTCATCTCCGAGCCCGAATAGGTGGTGGGGATCGCAAGATGTGGCAGGCCCGTGCGTAGGCTCAATGCCTTGCCGAGACCGATCGATGAGCCGCCTCCGAATGAGACGAAACCATCCGCTCTAACGGATCGTGCATAACGAAGTGCATCTTCAGTCACATTGACAGGAGTGTGGACCTCCGCCCCATCGTACAGGCCGGCGATGGCGAAGGGCGAAGAATCCGGAAACGAGGTCCATTTCGCGGCACCTCGGCGTGTCGTCACCAGAAGTGGGGCGCACACGCCGAGCGAAGCAGTCTCGGCCGCCAGCACGTCGAGGCCGACGACGCCAAAAACCACCCGTGGGATGGCGCTATCGAATGTAAATGACTGGAGCATTTGGATATCCGTTTCAGTCTCGGGTTAAACCCGCAAATTTTCGCGGCCTCCGCGCCCTTAGCGCGCCGGTCGATGCGCGCGTACCAGTCCCAGTCCGAGAGGTGGCCGCCACGGGCTCGGCGATCGTCGGAGCTTCATCGGCCAACGCCGTCACGAGTTTGGTGAGAAGCCGTACAATCTCTTTTCGCTCCCTCTGGTCGAGAGCGGCAAGAAGGCGCTCGGAGACGTTGAGAGCCGCCGCGTTTGCAGGCTTGAGCAAATCCCGGCCGCGCGAGGTTAGCGCGACGATTCGTCGCCGGCCGTCTTTCGGGTCGAGCTTTCTCTGCAGTAAGCCGCGCGCTTCGAGACGGCCGACGACTTGCCCGACAGTCGCACGGTCGATGCCGAGCGCTTTGCCGAGGGTGATCTGATCGAGTGCGCCCCATCGTCCGAGCGCCAGCAGGTGGACATGCTGAGGCGGCGTGAGGCCAATCTTCGCGGTTTCTTGCTCGGCGAGACTCATCAGGATCTGGTTCGCGCGTCGTACCAGAAAGCCCGGTCGTTCATGAAGATCGGGCGGAGAGTGGCGGAGTTTGACAGGGGCTTTGCTCATGGCTTGCCATCTTATATCATAGTATGCATACTTACAAACAACGCTTGGGAGAGAGATGCTGATCTGATGGACACCGAAGTTGTAATAAGGGACTGTCTCGGACCTCCGGCGAGGGTATCTCGCCCGACGTGGTCGTTGCCCGCAGGCAGCTGGGATACTCATTTCCACGTTCTCGGGCCGCAGAATAGGTTTCCCTTTGCCGCGAACCGTAAATACACCCCACCTGACGCCTCGTTCGAGGCCTGCCGCAGTTTTCATCAGGCCTTGGGCATCGAGCGTGGCTTCGTCGTGCACGCCAATACGCACGGGTTCGACAACACCGTCGATCTCGACGCGACCGCGCGTTCGGAGGGCCAATATCTCGCCGTGGTCCGGCTTGACGGTACGGCGACCCCGGAAAGCTGTCGCGCTCTGCATCGCGCAGGAGCGCGTGGGGTGCGCTTTGCCTTCAATCCTCAACATGGAGGGACGCTAGACCGCGCAGTGTTCGATCATGTTCTTCATTGCATTGGCGATCTAGGATGGTTCGTTGAACTGCATTTCGCCGGATCCGCGTTGCCTGAACTGGAATCATGGATTGCGTCGATCCCCATTCCCGTTGTCATCGATCATTTCGGCCGCATCGACCCGCGGCATGGACTCTATGATCCTTCCTTTGAAGTGTTGGTTTCGCTCGCCGGGCGTGACAACATCTGGGTCAAGATCAGCGGCGCGGACCGAATTTCCCATCAAGGCCAGCCCTATACCGATGTCGTGCCGTTCGCGCACCGGCTCGTGGCGGTGGCGCCGGAGCGCCTTCTTTGGGGAAGCGATTGGCCCCACACGGGGTACTTCGACGCCGGCCGGTTCCCCGACGCGGGAAAGCTTCTCGACGCGTTCGCGGCTTTCGTCCCGGAAGAGCGGGTAAGGACGGCGATCCTCGTTGACAACCCTCTGAGACTGCTCGGAGAGGCTACGATCCCGCCTCTCTGCCTCGACTAGTTGCATTATGGAGGGCGCCATGCACGACCCCGGCATCGATATCGGGACCTGCCCGAGTGAAGAGTTCGGACCTATCGGCAAGATGTTAATGGTTGCCAGCAAATGGCTCGCGATCGCGGGCGGGATCGTACTCGTCGCGCTTGTCGTGATGTCGGTGGTCTCGATCGTTGGTCGCAAGCTCTGGTCAGCTCCGGTGCCCGGCGACGTCGAAGTTTTGCAGCTCAGTGCGGCCTCCTCTGTGTCGACCTTTTTTGCTTGGTGCCATCTTACTCGCGGCGACGTCAAGGTCGACTTCTTTACCAATTCGCTGCCTCGCTGGGCCATTGATATGCTTGACGGCGTCGGATCGTTATTGCTGGCGGGAATGGCGCTGTTACTTGGATGGCGCGCCACTGTCGGGGCTTTGTCGGTGCGGCTCTATGGCGAGACTTCGACCATTCTTGCCTGGCCGGTCTGGATTCCCCAGATCCTGATGGTACCGGGCTTCGTTTTGCTCGCCGCCTCCGGATTTTATATGGCCGCATTATCACTCCGCAACGCGTACGGCTCTTTGGACAGGAGCGTACGATGAGCGGGACGCAAACCGCCTTTCTCGTTTTCGGCGGATTGATGCTTCTCCTCGCGCTCCGCGTGCCGATCGGAGTAGCAATGTTCGTCGCCGGTGCGGCGGGATATCTTCTGCTCACCGACGGCAGCATCGCAACCTTCCTCGTCAATCTGAACTACCTGCCGTTCGCACGGCTCTCGAACTATGACCTTGCGGTTATCCCGTTGTTTCTTCTCATGGGGCAATTCGCGACTCATGGCGGACTGAGCCGGCTTTTATTCGGATTCGTCAGGGCATTTCTCGGCCACCGGCGCGGCGGCATGGCGATGGCGGCCGTGGGCGCCTGTGCGGGCTTCGGTGCGATCTGCGGTTCTTCGCTCGCCACGGCGGCAACGATGGGGCAAGTGGCTCTACCCGAACTGCGCCGATACGGCTATTCGGGAAGCTTGGCGACCGGAGCGCTGGCGGCCGGAGGCACGCTCGGCATCATGATCCCGCCCTCCGTTCCGTTGATCATCTACGCGGTCTTGACGCAGGAATCGATCGGCAAGCTCTTCATGGCGGCGGCCGTCCCAGGATTGCTTGCGATGTTCGGCTACATGCTGGTCATCCGCATCATCGTAGCTTTCGATCCTGCCGCGGGGCCTGCGGGCCCACGTGCCTCCAATTCCGAGCGCATTCAAGCCCTTCTGCAAGTCTCTCCCGTTCTTTTTGTCTTCCTGGTGGTGGTTGTGGGCATCTATGGCGGCTGGGCGACGCCAACGGAAGCGGCCGCGCTGGGCGCGGCGGCATGCGGCTTCTTGGCGGTCACGACGGGCGGAATGCGACTACCGGGCCTGAAGGCAAGCGTACTCGGCACTGCGCAAACCACCGCGATGATCTATCTGGTGCTGCTCGGCGCCGACATGATGAACCATACTCTCGCTCTTTCCCAATTGCCGGTTACGCTGGCGGAATGGGCGAAAGGCAGCGGCATGCCGCCACTCACTATCATGCTCATAATTCTGTTGATCTATATCTTTCTTGGATCGGTGATGGACTCGCTCGCGATGATCCTGCTGACCATTCCGATCTTTTATCCGATGGTTATGGGTCTCGACTTCTTTAGCCTGTCGCCCGACGAGAAGTCGATCTGGTTCGGCATCCTGGCCCTTATGGTGGTCGAGATCGGTCTGGTTCATCCGCCTATCGGCATGAACGTCTACATCATCAACCGTCTCGCCAAGGACGTTCCCCTCACCCAGACCTTCAAGGGCGTAATGCCTTTCCTGCTGTCGGACGCCATACGCCTCATCCTGCTGGTATTTATACCGGGCATATCGTTGTTTCTGGTGCGTGCATTTCATTAGTGATCTCTACTGAACAAGTCACCGAGGAGGAGAAGCGATCATGATCAAGACAAGACTACGAGCTCTCGGATTTGCAAGCATCTTTGCTGTCGTTGCCGTTCAGTCCGCGAGCGCCCAGACGACGACGCTCAAGGTTCATCATTTCCTGCCGGCAACCTCGAACGCCCATACGAACTTGATCAAGCCATGGTGCGATAAGATCAACAAGGACTCGAACGGGCGGTTGCAGTGCCAGATCTATCCAGCCATGCAACTTGGCGGGACGCCTGCCCAGTTGTTTGATCAGGCGCGCGATGGCGCCGTCGACATCGTGTGGACCGTCCTCAGCTATCAGGCGGGACGTTTCACGAAGTCGGAGGTATTTGAACTTCCGTTCCTCATCCGCTCCGCCGAGGAAGGCAGCCGCGCTTTGTGGGCCTACATGGAGAAGAATTCGAAGGATGAATTGAGAGGCGTTCACCCGATCTTCATGCATGTACACGATGGCGCGGTGCTCCACTCCACTTCCAAGTCGGTAGCGACGCTGGAGGATCTTAAGGGACTCAAGATCCGTGCCGCCAATCGCGTCAATGCGGTGATGTTGACAGCGCTTGGCGCAACTCCCGTGCAGATGCCGCTGCCGCAGGTACCTGAATCGATGACCAAGGGCGTCGTCGATGGCGCTATGGTGCCTTGGGAGGGCGTGCCGGCGGTGAAATTTCAGGAAATTGCCAAATTCTCTTTGGAGACGCCGGCGGACGCGGGAAAGTTCTCGAACTCCATTTTTGCCTTCGTCATGAACGAGAACAAATACAAGTCCCTCCCAGCCGACCTGCAGAAGGTCATCGATGAAAATGGAGGGATCGAGATGTCCGGGCAGGCCGGGCGGCGAGCCTTCGACGACGTCGTCGAGCCTTTCAGAAAGCAGGCCATCGAGAACGGCGATAAGGTGACCTCCCTGTCGCAGGATGAATTAAAGCGCTGGCAGGCGGCAAGCGAGAAGGTTTACGACGCTTGGTTCGCCGAGATTGCAAAAAAGGGTGGCGACGGAAAACGCCTGCTTCAAGATGCCCGTGAATTGCTTGAGAAGAACCGGCGGTAGCGCTCGGCATTAATTGACGGCGGGCGCGCCGCCTGCGAGGAGACGATAGAATGAAAAAACACGATAGCTTCGGCGAGTTTATTCCGCGCGATCTCAATGTTCATCCTGCAACCTACACGCCGAAGTATCGTTTCTCTGAGTTGCGCTCACCCCGGAGATCTCTGATTCCCCTGGCGAGCACCCTTTCGGAAATAACGGGTCCAACCTTCGACCAGGTCGCTTTCGAGCGCGCCGACAATGATCTGATCCTCAATGGAGCCCAGGACGGGCTTCCGCTTGGGGAGCGGATAATCATTCATGGTTATGTGCTGGATCAATGGGGGCGAGCCGTGCCGGGCGCCCTTATTGAGATTTGGCAGGCCAATGCGAGCGGTCGCTACCGGCACAAAAAGGATCAGTATCTCGCGCCGCTCGATCCCAACTTCGGGGGTAACGGTCGCACCCTTACCGATGCCGAAGGTCACTATCGCTTCCGCACGATCCGTCCGGGAGCCTATCCGGTCGGCCTGGACTGGCGTCCCGCACATATCCACTTCTCGATCTCCGGATCGGGATGGGCCCAACGTCTGATCACTCAAATGTATTTCGAGGGCGACCCTCTGATCCGATCGTGTCCCATCGTGGGAACGATTCCGACCTCGGCGCAGATCGACCGTCTCATCGCCGTACAGGACGAGGCGCGATTTGTGACGATGGATAGCCGTGCCTATCGATTCGATATCGTGCTCAGAGGGCGACGGGCGACCTGGTTCGAAAATGCACGAGGAGATGACACGTGATCGACCCAGTCAAGCTTCTGACCGAAACCGCCTCGCAAACGGCCGGACCTTATCTACATATCGGTCTCGCCCCGCAGTATGCCGGTATCACCACATTCAAGACGCTGTTCGGTTCGGTCCTTACGGACGCCAATACCCGCGGCGAGCGCATTCGCATCGAGGCGCGGATATTCGATGGTTTGAACACCCCAGTGCTGGATGGGTTGATCGAACTCTGGCAGGCGAATGCCGGCGGACGCTATCGACATCCGGGCGATTGTCAGGACAAGGCGCTCGATGAAGGCTTTGTTGGATATGGTCGGGCCTGTTTCGATGCCGAGGCAGGTATCTATGCCTTCGATACCATCAAACCGGGGGCCGTGCGCGGGCGACTTGGAGATCATATGGCTCCCCACGTCAATCTCTGGATCGTGGCGCGCGGCATCAATATTGGTCTGCACACCCGCATGTATTTCGCGGATGAAGCGCCGGCCAACGCTGCCGATCCCGTGCTTCAAAGCATCGAATGGGAGGTCCGCCGGCAGACGCTCATCGCGCCGCGTCAGGCGCGAGACGACAAGGTAATCTACCCCTTCGACATCCATCTGCAGGGAGTAGCAGAAACCGTGTTTTTTGATCTGTGACCGGTTTCAAAATCCCCACCCCACTTATCGCCTTCGCAATGATGGCTCGACTCCAAGACCTGAGGAACGGCTCATGCCCGTGAAAATACGAACACAAGTTGGAATAATTGGCGCGGGGCCTGCCGGGCTCTTGCTGGCATATATGTTGAGAAGGGCGGGGATCGATTCGGTCATTCTCGAAAAGCGGAGCCGTTCCTACATTCTGGGTCGCGTTCGCGCCGGCGTTATGGAGCAGGCGACGCGCGATCTTCTGATCGAGCTGGGACTTGGTGATCGGCTTTGTCGCGACGGTCTGCTGCACAAGGGATTCGAGATTCGCTTCGCCAACGAACGGCGACGCATCGACCTTTCAGAACTGACGGGCGGAAAGGTTATTACGGTCTACGGACAGCAGGAAGTCGTCAAGGATCTTCTTGCCGCGCTCGAACAGGAGAACTATCCGCTGCACTTCGAGATCGACGATGTTCACCTTGAAGGCATAGACGAGGGAGCGCCATGCATACGCGGCCGCGGCGCCGAAGGACCGATCGAGATTAGTTGCGATTTTATTGCCGGCTGCGATGGCTTCTACGGAGTGTCGAGGCCCTCCATTCCCGACGGCGTCCTGTCGGTGCTATCTCGTGAATATCCCTTTGCCTGGCTGAGCATACTGGCCGAGGCGCCATCGGCATCGCACGAATTGATCTATGCGCATCACCAGCGCGGTGGCGCTATCTACTCGATGCGAAACAAGCGACTGAGTCGGCACAATCTTCAGTGTGATCCGGACGGAGCGGCGAAAAGCTGGCCCGCGGATAAGATATGGGACGAACTCGAAGTCCGGTTGAATGCCGATAACAGCGAGCGGCTTCCCCGCGGCCCGATCCTCGATCGTGTGATCACGCGGATGCGCAGCTTCGTTGTGGAGCCCATGCAGTACGGGTCATTGTTCCTCGCCGGAGATGCTGCCCATATTGTGCCCCCGACTGGAGCAAAGGGTATGAATCTGGCCGTCGCCGATATCAAATGCCTGGCAGCCGGTTTCATCGAGCACTATCGTGCCGGCCGGCGAGACAAACTGAACGCATATTCCACAATTTGTCTTGCGCGCATCTGGCGGGTTCAGCGGTTTAGCTGGTGGATGACCTCTATGTTCCATCGCTTCCCGGATCAGGACACGTTCACAGCTCATATGCAGATCGCCGAACTTGATCACGCGACGGGCTCGCAAGCCGCCGCGGCTTCGCTGGCCGAGAATTATGTCGGTTTGCCCCACAGCTGTTGAGGGCCTGTCGCAGGCAGGCCTTTGTCCAGACCGGCATTTGAAGGTACATCAATTAGGCGCGGCAGCCTGTACATTCGAGTCGAGGTTCAGTCCTTCAGTCTTTGTTCCGACGGTCGTTGGAAGTCGGGTGAGGATGCGACGAAACGGACAGACCCTCCCAGTAGAGCACAAGCCTTTCGCAGTGAGGCGGCGGTCGAGATTGCCATCTGAGGAAGAACAAGCCATTCAAGCGTCCATGCCGAGCCGGATCTCTCGTTCTCGTGCACGAGGGCTTGATGAAGAAGGCCGAGCAAGCCTGCATTGAAGCGCGCCAGTGTCACTAGCATCTCGGCCTGAACGGGGTTCGACTTATGCGGAATGGATGAAGAGCCGCCTCCCGATGAACCGAGACGAATTTCATCCACCTCGTTCTGCGTCATGAGAACAATGTCTTGACCGATCTTGCCTAGAGTTCCAGATACCAGCGATAGCCAGCTTGCGAATGTCCCGATACGATCACGCTGCGCGTGCCATGGTGGGGTGGAGCCTAGCATGAGCCGCGAGGCCATGGCGTCGGCGACGGCATCGCCTTGTCCCCGCAAGTCTTCGCGAGTCCCGATCGGCCCACCGAATTGAATAACGAGCAGCCGGGGCATGAGGTCGCGAAGAGCCGCATGGTAATGCTCGAGCGGAGCGATCCAGGTAGCAAGCTTAGCACCCGCAGTGAATGGTCGAGCCCGTTGCATTCGGGTTCTGGCGATCAGTGGAACAGCACCGTCGCGCCGCCTTAGCTCGGCAAGCGCACCGATTACCGCGTCGAGCCGGTCGAGCAGGAGTGCTGCGAGATCCTTTAGGCGCAATGCGAGGCCGGTGTCCACGATGTCCTGGCTGGTCGCGCCAAGATGGACCGCTTGTGCGTACCTCTCACCAACGGCAGCGCGCAACTGTCGTACGAGGTCCGGCACTACGACGCCATCCCGCGCGAGACCCGCTGCCAAGCTGTCCCAGTCGACGCTCAAATCCCGGCAAACGTCAGCAATCCGTTGTGCCGCTTCGTTCTCAATCAAGCCCAGGTCGGCCTCAGCCCCAGCGAGCGCCGCCTCGACCCGAAGCATCGCCTCTATTTCCGCAGCGTTGCAGAAAAGCCGGCCGGCTTCATCGTCGCCAACCAAGACGTTCAGCAACGGAAAAGAGGGAGGATGGTTGATCACGGGAGGCATCGTCAATCGGCGAGTAACAACGCTGGAGATACGTTGTTACATACTAGAATTCCTCACTTGGAGCGAGTACAATTTTAGGTCTAACGATACGCAGCAGCGCACCGTGTCGCGAAGCGGCGGAAGTGCTTGAGGTGGTTGAAGCAGCGCTCGATGCGGTTGCGATGCTTGTAAGCCGCGGCATCGTGCGGGATCAGGATCTTGCGGCTGCGGTTTGAGGGGATCACCGCCTCGGCATTCATGTCGGCGATGAGGGCACGAAAGGCATTGCTGTCATAGGCTTTGTCGGCGAGGAGAGCCTTGCCGGCCTGGCCTTCGAGCAATGCCTGCGCATTCCAGGGATGGTGATCAGGTGTTCCAGGTGATGGTGATCACGGATTCCAGTGATCGCGATCACGTCCGGAGACGAACACGACTGACGAGTGTATGTGTGCTGGAAATGGCCTCCTGGTCAAGGCTGGCGGGTTGGTTTGGAGATCGTCCCGGCGGTCCATGGGAGGGGCCTGTGGGCCGGCGGGGCGATCGGGCGTGAGGCGATCATGGTTTTTTCTTTTCGCCGGCCTGACGGCGCAGGCTGTCGCCTTTGAGCTCGATGCGGTGTGCATTGTGAATGATGCGATCCAATATCGCATCGCCGAGGGTGGGATCGGCAATGACGTCATGCCATTGCGGCACGGGGACCTGACTTGTGATCAACAAGGATCCCTTGTCGTAGCGATCATCGACGATCTCAAGCAGATCGCGGCGCTGGTCGGCGGTGAGCGGTTCGGGTCCCCAGTCGTCGTATGTGGACGGCCTCTGATGGCAAGCACTTTTTGACATTTTGAACGACTTGGTCGGCTTCGATCGTATGTCCGGCCTGTTAATGCAGAGATTATGCCTCCGCTGGCCCTGATGAAATCCGACGACCGGGAACCGCATCAAGGATGCGAGCTTTACGCTCAGACGACTGGTCGGGTTTTTCCTGGTCTTCGGTAATGACCGTGTCATTCATCATGTCTCGCCGTGCTCACCAAACTTGAGACTACAGATCTCCCTTTAGAATGCTCCATCCAGAGACGAGTGGATTGTTCATGCTTTCATGAACATCTCGGTGCGGAAGCTTTCGCCGGTCTTCATCATCGCCCAGATGATCCGAGCGAGCTTGTTCGCAATTGCGACCGTCACGAGGCGCGCGGGCTTTTTCGCCAACAGCCCGACGATCCAGTCCCGCAAGACGCCCTTACGTTTGCCCACGACATTTAGCAGCGACGTCCCCGCGAGCACGAGCAGTTTCCTTATGTATTGATTCCCCTGCTTGGTGATGGCCCCGAGCGATGGCTTGCCTCCGCTTGAGTTTTGCCTTGGCGTAAGGCCAAGCCAAGCGGCAAAATCGCGTCCCGATCTGAAGACATTCGGATCTGGCATGCTGGCGGAGATCACCGTAGCAGTGAGTTTGCCGACGCCAGGAATTTCAACGAGCAACTGGCTAATCTCGCTTCGTGAATGAGCGTTGGCGATCTCCTTCTCAAGATCGTCGAGCGATTGATCAATCGCGTCGATTTGATGCGCCAAGGCCTTCACCGCTGCATTGGCTACACTCGGAAGCCTCGCGTCCGTTTCAGCCAATTGGAGCAAATCGCTGACATGCCCGATGCCCTTGGCGACAATAATCCCGAACTCCGCCAGATGACTGCGCAAAGCATTGACTGTCATCGTCCGCTGCTTGACCAGAAGATCTCGCGTTTTGTGCAACGTCAGCGTCGCTTGATGCGTGTTTCAGAGGATCGTGAGCACGGATTTCAGACGATCGTGAGCAGGGATTTCGCGGGATCGTGAGCAACGATTTCAGAGGATCGTGAGCAGCGATTTCAGGCGATCGTGAGCACCTTTTGGCGGTGCCGGACGCTTCGGCCGACAACTCAACCGAGCTACGGATTTCTCATTCAACGAATGAGGAAGCCTGATGCCTACCGAGAGATTGTCGATGCGCCGGATCCGAGAAGTTCTACGTTTGAGGCAGCAGGGCCTGACCGAGCGCGTCATCGCGCGGATGTTGGGGGTGAGCAATGGCGTCGTGCATGGTTATGTGCGGCGCGCGCGCCTTGCAGGGCTGAGCTGGCCGCTGCCGGAGGGCATGGACGACGAGGGGCTGGAGCTGTTGCTGTTCCCGGCGCCCACGGCAGCCTCGCAGAGCGACCGGCGACCAGCCCCCGATTGGGTTTATGTGGAGAAGGAACTGCGCCGGCGCAGCGTGACCCGCCTGCTGTTGTGGGAAGAGTATCGCGCCGCCAATCCGGACGGCTTTGGCTATACCTGGTTTTGCACGACCTTCGAGGCCTGGAAGCAGCGCACGCGCCCCAGCATGCGTCAAACCCACGTGGCTGGGGAGAAGGTGTTCGTCGATTTCGCCGGCGACACCATCGACATCTTCGATCCCGTCACCGGCGAAGTGCGCGCCATGAAGCTGTTCGTGGCGGCGATGGGAGCCTCGAACTACACCTACGCCGAGGCCTGCCCAAGCGAGAGCCTGTCCGACTGGATCGGCGTGCATACCAATCTGTTCAAGTATCTCGGCGGCGTGCCGAAGTTCGTAGTCTGCGATAATCTCAAGGCCGCCGTGACCAACCCCGATCGCTACGATCCCGGGATCAACCGCACCTATGCCGAGATGGCTGCCCATTATGGCACCGCGATCCTGGCGGCCCGGCCGAGGCGGCCAAAGGACAAGGCCAAGGTTGAGGTCGCCGTGCAGATCGCGCAGCGCTGGATCCTGGCTCGCCTGCGCAACCAGCGTTTCTTTTCCCTGGCGGAACTTAATGCCGCAATTCAGGTGCTGCTCGTCGAACTCAATGCCCGCCAGATGCGCGGTTTTGGCTCCAGCCGCGCCGAACTGTTCGCCGAGATCGATCGTCTCAAACTCGCAAAACTGCCGGACCAGCCCTACGTCTTTGCGCGCTGGAAGCGTTGCTGCGTCGCCCCCGATTATCATGTCGAGATCGATGGTCATTGGTATTCCACCCCTTACCGGTTGATCCGAGAACTCGTCGATGTGCGCATCGCCGACAAGACCGTCGAGATCTTCCACAGGGGTCAGAGGGTCGCGAGCCACCCCCGTGCGCCCAACCGGCGCGGCCACACCACGATCGCCGATCATATGCCGAGCGCGCATCGCCGCTACGGCAAGTGGACGCCGGGAGGCCTGATTGCGGCCGGCGAGAAGATCGGTCCCTCGACCGCCGCGTTCTTCCAGATCGTCATCGATGCCCGGCCGCATCCCGAGCAAGGCTTTCGGACATGCCTTGGCATCCTGTCGCTGGCCAGGAGCTACGACAATGCGCGCCTCGATGCGGCCTGCCGACGCGGCATCCTCATCAAGGCTCGATCCGTCGCCTCGATCCGTTCGATCCTCAAGAACGGCCTTGATCGCGGTTTCCTCGACGAGACGTCCGATCACCAGCCCCTGCGCCACGGCAACATCCGCGGTCAGGGCTATTTCCACTGAACAGGGAGATCTCAATGCTGACGCACCCCACCCATGAACGGCTGATTACGCTTGGCTTGACCGGAATGGCCAAAGCCCTCGAAGAGCAGCGACGATCACCTGATCTCGACGCCCTGTCGTTCGAGGAGCGCGTCGGATTGCTGGTCGATCGCGAAGCCGCCGAGCGCGACACCAAACGTCTTACGACCCGCCTCAAGTTCGCCGCGCTGCGCCAGACCGCATGCGTGGAAGATGTCGATTGGCGCACGCCACGCGGCATCGATCGCGCCGTCTTCGCCAGGCTCATCGTCGGTGACTGGATCCGCCGCAACGAGAATTTGCTCATCACCGGGGCAACCGAGCCCGCTTCATAATGCTCACCTTTCTATCTCGTTAGAGTTCCAGTTCTTTTTGTAGCGGATTGCCGGACGGCGGACGTCTGAGGCGCCGCGCGGTGGCAGCTCGTTTGACGTCAGGACGCTCAAGATCGGCTGCTTTGATGATCCAAGGTGCCCCTTTGCAAAGCTGGCTCGCCGCGAGCTGGCCGTCCTTGATCAGACGTCGCACGGTTGACGGGCTGACGGAGAGGGCCGCGGCCGCCTCGTCCAGAGTGACCTCGCCGCGGTCGCGGCGCTCGCCTTCGCGATAGGCTGCGATGTCGTTGTGGCTGCGCAAGCTGCACACTCGCGACTTGGTCCAGCCATTGCCGCGCCCCGTGGTCTTGCCGGAGCGGTTGAGCACCGACGCGATTGCTTTGTCCGGCATCTGCCGCGCCAGCACGCGCACGAGATCGACTGTCTCTCCCGTTGCGCTCCAGCGGTGCTGGCCGGAGCGATTCTTCTTGACCTTGAGAGCGGAGTGGTCGCCGCCGTGCCAGCGGATCACCAGATCGAGCGCGTTGTCCTCGACGCGGACGACGATCTCGTCGATCAGCGTTCGCACGATCCGCTTGCGCGTCTCGGGTGCCACGCCGGCACTTGACCAAGCACGCTCCAGGTCGGCGCCTAGCGTCATCAGCCGCTCCCTGTCAGCAGGTGTGAGATCAACAGCGGGCGAAGCCGTCAGTCCCTCCAGCTCGGTCTCCAGATTGCGCACGACCGCCAGCCGGTCGTTCCATCGCTTTTCCAGCTCGGCGGCGACGAGGCGGTTGTCGGGATCGACGGCATCGTATTGGCGGCGCGCGCGCCCCACCTCATAGCGAGCCTGCTCCAGCGCCAGCTCGACTTGGCCGCGTTTGTCTTCGTTCGCACGGCTGCGCGCAGCCTGCGCGGCGAGTGCCGCCTCGATACCGAGCGGCTGCAGGCGCTCGATCACCTCGGCGGCCACGTCACGATCGATCCGCATGCCGCCGAACGAGATGCAAGGGTCACCGCCATGATTGTTGGCGCCGCCCCGACAATGGTAGCGACCGGTGTTGCCGTTCTTGCCGGAGTAGGCGACGTGAAGTTTGCGCCCACAATGGCCACAGCGCAGCAGGCCGGCGAGCAGAGCCTCACCTCGGCGCAGGGCACCGCGGCTCATCGGGTTCTTGCCGTTGGCGTTGTCCGCAATCAGGCCGAGGTTCCTCTCATGGTCCGCCCAGCTCAGATAACCCTCATGATGGTTCGGGATCAACACCTCCCAATCCTTGCGCTCCTTCTTGAAGCCGCGAACCACCTTCTTGCGGCCGGCCTCGATGCTGATGCGGCTGCCGGTGCGCCCGAATGCATACGCGCCGGCATAGATTGGGTTGGTCAGAATGTGCAGGATCGTGTTGTAGACCGGCAGCTTCCACTCGACCAGGCGGCCTTCGGCGCCATAGGTGACGGCGGGCAACGGAACGCGCTCGTGTCTGAACCAGAGGTGCACCTGACGCACCGACTGCATCTCGGTGAACTTGGCGAAGACGAGCGCGATCGCCTCGCCGACGCGCCGATCCGGGTCCTTCTCGATGCGGTTGTGGCCGACCCGCACGTAGCCGACGGCGACCGTCATGAACAGCTCGCCCCGGCGCGCCTTCTGCTTCAGCGCTTCGAGCGAGCGCTGGCGCAGTACCGACAACTCCATCTCGCTCATGGTGCCCTTCATGCCGAGCAGTAGGCGATCGTTGGGCTGTCGCGGATCGTAGACGCCGTCCTCGTCGGCGATCAGTGTGCCGACGAGACCGCAGAACTCAAGCAGCGTGTGCCAGTCACGACCGTTGCGTGCGAGCCGCGACGCCTCGATCGAGACCACGACCCCGACGCGGACCTCACAGATGGCGGCCAGCAGCTTCTCGAAGCCGGGCCGCGCGACGCCACCGCCGGAGCGGCCGAGATCGTCATCGATGACGGCAACATCGCTCCAGCCCAGCTGTCGCGCGCGCTCCGGCAAATTGTACTGACGGCGCTTACTTTCCAGGTTGTGGACGACCTGATCAGGCGTCGACTGACGGATGTAGACGACGGCCTGACGGGCGAGGTGCTCAGGCGTGATCTTGCTCATCAGCGGCCTCCCTCGTCTCTGTGGTTGGCGTGCCCGTCTCGATATTGGCGCCGTCGGCGAGGGCCTCGACCAGCAGCCCCTCGATCAGGCGGACGAGAGTGCTTCTCTGCGACGCCGGAATCTCCGGCGTCTGGCGATCCTCCTCGAACAGGCCCCGTTGCAAGTGGCGTCTTGGTTGCATGATCCCCTCCTTCACGCGGGGGCCATGCCCCGCCTTGAGAGGCGATAAGCACATCGATTCGCGCCCGCAGCTCGACGAGCCTTTCGACAGCCAACCGAGGGCTTGCTGTGAGCGTTGCAGAGCGAGCAATATCCTCGCTCATCCAGGCCGGGATCAGGGCGAGTGTCCCGTCGGGCTGCACCACGACCAGATGGTCCTCGCCGGCGAAGCGCTTGCGGTGCTCGACCTGCACCATCTGCCCGGCCCGAGGATGGAACGGATAGAGGATCAAAACCTCGAACGCCGGACACCCGGCATTGTGACGCTGTCTCGACCGGGCTCGGCAAGAGTTGGATTGCCTGCGCCCTCGGCCACAAGGCGTGCCGCGACAATCGTTCGGTCCAGTATCATCGCGTCCCGCGCCTGTTCGAGGCCCTCGCCCTGGCTCGGGGCGACGGCCGCTATGGCCGCATGCTCAAAACCCTCGGGCGCGTTCAGCTCCTCATTCTCGATGATTGGGGTCTGTCGGTTCTCAATCCGCCCGAACGGCGCGACCTGCTGGAGATCCTCGATGATCGCCACGGTCGCGCCTCGACCATCGTCACCAGCCAGATCCCCGTCGAACATTGGCACGACGTTATCGGCGACCCCACCCTGGGCGACGCCATCCTGGATCGTCTCGTTCACAACGCTCACCGCCTTCAACTTACCGGAGAAAGCATGCGAAAGCAGAACGCCCGCAACCAGGCTCTTGACGCAAACTTAAACCCCTGAACACAATCACCATGTCGGCCGAGGCGCCTGCTCATGATCGCCTGAAATACCTGCTCACGATCAAATGAAACGAGCGCTCACCATCGACTGAAATCGCTGCTCACGATCAGCGAAATGCGCACGCTTGTTGCTCCGCGCTCTTGATCGGTACAAAGCGCATTCCGGGGCGGGAGACTGCTTCGCAGATAGCTTCCGCGTCGACGGCGTCATTTTTGCCGCGTTTGACGTAAGGCTTGGTGTAAGCCGGTGGCATCAAAAATGCCTCGTGCCCCATCGCTTGGAGCTCGCGGGCCCAATAATGTGCTGAGCCGCAGGCTTCCAGGCCGATGCGGCAAGGCTCGATTTTCGAAAAGAAATCTCGCATCTTCGATCGCGTCAACTTACGTGTAACAGCGGAACCGCCTTCGCTGACCTGACCTGACCTGGGTTTTTTGGACCAAGCTTTGTGAGAAAATGAGCTTGGAAAGGAGCTTTGGTTATGCCGAAGAAGAGATTCAGCGCGGAGCAAATCGTAGTGGTACTCCGTCAGATCGAAGTGTTGATGTCGCAGGGCAAAGGAGCGCCGGTAGCGTGTCGGGAAGCCGGGATTTCGCAGCAGAGCTACTACCGCTGGCGGAAGGAATACGGTGGGCTGGAGCTTGATCAGGCCAGGCGGATGAAGGATCTCGAGCGCGAGAACGTGCGCCTCAAGCGGCTGGTCGCCGATCTATCGCTTGAGAAACAGGTGCTCAAGGACGTTGCCTCGGGAAACTTGTAAGCCCTGAACGGCGCCGACAGGCGGTAGAAGCCATCCGGGAGAAGTACAGGCTCTCGGAGCGCCATGCCTGTCGGATCGTCGGCCAGTACCGCGGGACGCAGCGATACACCACCATTGTCCGTGCTGATGAAGATGCGCTGACGAGAGCGATTGTCTCCTTAGCCTCCCAATACGGACGATATGGCTATCGCCGGATCACATCCCTGCTTGTCGACGCCGGCTGGCAGGTCGGGTGTGATCGGGTTCAACGGATCTGGCGCCGGGAGGGGCTTAAAGTACCCAGGAAGCAAAAGCCGCGGGGCCGGCTGTGGCTCAACGACGGATCCTGCATCCGGCTGCGACCACAGCATCGCAACCATGTCTGGAGCTATGACTTCGTTGAGGCTCAGACCCACGACGGCCGCAAGGTCCGGCTGATGACCCTGATTGATGAGTTCACCCGCGAGTGCCTGGCCATCCGAGTGGCGCGCCGGATCAACAGCTTTGGCGTCATCGACACGATGGCCGATGTGATGCTCGAACGCGGTGTCCCCGACCACATCCGGTCGGACAACGGCGCGGAGATGACGGCCAAGATCGTGCGCAGTTGGTTTGCAGGGCTGGGAGTAAAAACGCTCTACATCGAACCTAGCAGCCCCTGGGAAAACGGTTACTGCGAAAGCTTCAACGGCAAGCTGCGAGATGAATGCCTCAACGGAGAAATCTTCTACAGCTTAAAGGAGGCCACCGTCGTCATCGAGCAATGGCGCAAGCACTATAACACGATCCGACCGCACTCATCGTTGCATTATCGACCGCCCGCACCGCAAACGTCATCGCCGGAAATACTGCATCTGGAACGGAACGCGGCGATGCAGTAATCTCCATCCCGCTGGTCCAAAATATCCGTCAGGTCAATATCGAAGCCGGACGATCTTCCATCGGACCTTGTGAGTGCCCTAGCGGCGCTGCAGGCCGAGCGTGAGGCGCGGCTGCAAGCCGAGGCGGTGGCTGCCAGTGCGCGGGCGGAGCTGTCGGACAACGAGGCGCTGATCGCGCATCTCGAGCTGCGGATCGAGAAGCTCAAACGCGAACTGTATGGGCAGCGCTCCGAGCGCACGGCACGGCTGATCGAGCAGTTGGAATTGGAACTTGAAGAACTCGTCACCACGGCAAGCGAGGATGAGCTTGCCGCGCAGGCCGCGGCGGCGAAGACGCAGAAAGTCCGCGCCTTCACGCGCAAGCGGCCGGTTCGCAAGCCATGGCCGGACGACATCGAACACGAGCGCGTCGTCATCGAGGCTCCGACGAGCTGCGCCTGTTGCGGCGGATCGCGGCTGGCGAAGATCGGCGAGGATGTGACCAAGACGCTGGAGGAGATCCCGCGTCGCTTCAAGGTCATCGAGACGGTGCGCGAGAAGTTCACCTGCCGCGATTGCGAGAAGATCAGCCAGCCGCCGGCGCCGTTCCATGCCACGCCGCGCGGCTTCATCGGCCCACAATTGCTGGCGACGATCCTGTTCGACAAGTTCGGCATGCATATCCCGCTCAACCGCCAGAGTGCGCGCTTCAAGTGCGAGGGGATCGACCTGCCGTTGTCGACGCTGGCCGACCAGGTCGGCCACGGGACCTTCGCCGTCATGCCGCTCTTCCACTTGATCGAACGCCATGTGCTCGCTGCCGAGCGCCTTCATGGCGACGACACCACCATCCGTATCCTGGCGAAGGGCAAGTGCACGACCGGGCGGATCTGGACTTATGTGCGGGATGACCGGCCGTTCGCCGGGCCTGCGCCGCCGGCGGCGGTCTATTACGCCTCGGGCGACCGACGAGGCGAGCATCCCCAGAAGCATCTGGCCGCCTTCGCCGGTATCCTGCAAGCCGATTGCTACAACGGCTTCGAGCCGCTGTTCGACCCGCAGAAGAAGATGCTGCCGATTACGCCGGCGTTTTGCTTTGCCCATGCGCGGCGGGGCTTCTTCGAGCTGGCTGACATCGAGAAGAATGCTCGGGAAGGCCAGAAGGGCAAACCGGTCTCTCCGATCGCGCTGGAGGCGGTCAGACGCCTCGATGCGTTGTTCGAGATCGAGCGCGCCATCAATGGCCGCGGCGCCGACGAGCGGCGCGCCGTGCGCCAGGAAAAGAGCAAGCCGCTTCTCGAAGACATGCATGCCTGGTTGCTGCGTGAGCGCGAAACCCTCTCGCGATCCTCCGATGTCCTGAAGCCGATCAACTACATGCTCAGGCGCTGGAACGACTTCGCCCGCTTCCTCGACGATGGCAGGATCTGCTTGACCAACAATTGTGCCGAGCGCGCATTGAGAGGCATCGCCTTGGGAAGGCGCAACTGGACCTTCGCCGGCAGCCAGCGTGGTGCCGACCGTACCGCCATCATGCTGACGATGATCACCACCTGTCGCCTCAACGACGTCGATCCCAAGGCCTGGCTCGCCGACGTCCTCGCCCGTATCGCCGATCTTCCCGCATCGCGTCTGCACGAACTGCTGCCCTGGGAATGGAAGCTCCTGCGCCAGGCCGACAAGCCCGCCGATCAGCAGGCCGCCTGACCATCACGCAACGCCATCATAGAGCTCGCCGTGCCCGCGCGCATGCGGCAATCCGACGGTCTTCGTCGTATGCAAACCCTGGGCCGAGCTCAAGGCTGCTCGGGGCAGTTTCGAACATCAAGAATCGATCAGCTCCTGACGTCCGGCTGCTGCTTCAAGCCGGTTTGATCTCTTTTGATCTAGATCAAGGAGTCCGCTTTCGGTGATGCCAGAAATTGGAATGGCCAATTTGATATTATATCGATGTCCTTGGACCGGCTTCACCGTGCGAGTGCGGTTGGCCGAAGACGCCGATGCGGAGACAAATGAGATGGTAACATGCCCCGCTTGCAGGAATTTTCATTTCATAAATCGGAAGACTGGCAAACTCGCAAGCGACAAGGATGAATAGGCGACCTTTCGGTCAGTCAGAGCTTTTTGACGGTGTGAAACTTGGGGTCAATAGGCACGTGCATAGAGCGGGCGATCGTCTTCATGTCCGTCGGATCTCCACTGTTTAACAGCCTCCCGAACTCCTCAAGATCTAACACCAACCGATCGACAGGCGCTTCGGGCAGCGTCGGATGCTTTCCTGTCAGTTTTATGCGTAGCCATGCTATTATGCGGATAACAATCATAGCGTATCCCAGCGGGTAAAAGGGGGCATCTCCGCGTCGGTTTATGCGGACGAGCTCAGCTATAGATTTCGAACAAGCCAGCGCCGCCCTGGCCGCCGCCGATACACATCGTCACGACCCCCCACTTCGCCTTGCGCCGACGACCTTCTAGCAGGATGTGGCCTGTGAGCCGCGCGCCCGTCATCCCGAAAGGATGGCCGATTGCGATCGCGCCGCCGTTGACGTTGTACTTCTCGGGGTCGATGCCGAGCTGGTCGCGCGAATACAGACACTGGCTGGCGAAGGCTTCATTCAATTCCCAGAGGTCGATGTCGCCGACCTTGAGGCCATGGCGCTTCAGCAGCTTCGGCACCGCGAATACCGGGCCAATGCCCATTTCGTCCGGCTCGCAACCCGCCGCCGCCCAGGCAACGAAGCGACCGAGCGGCTGAAGTCCGCGCTTCTCGGCATCCTTGGCTTCCATCAGCACCACTGCCGCCGCGCCATCCGAAAGCTGGCTGGCGTTGCCGGCGGTGACGAACTTCCCGACACCCTTGACCGGCTCGAGCTTGGCGAGGCCTTCGATGGTGGTCTCCGGCCGGTTGCACTCGTCGCGATCGACCGTGTAGTCGACGATGCTCTCGGCCTTCGTCGCCTTGTCGACCACCTTCATCTTGGTCTTCATAGGGACGATTTCGTCCTTGAACTTGTTAGCCTGCTGGGCCGCGGCCATGCGGCGCTGCGATTCCAGCGAATACTCGTCCTGGTATTCACGGCTGAGCTTGTAGCGCTCGGCGACGATATCGGCGGTGTCGATCATGGCCATGAAAATGTCGGGCGCGGCCTTCAGCAGGTCCGGGTCGATCGATTCCTTGGGCGAGCCGCCACCGGGGATCGAGATGCTTTCAACGCCGCCGGCTACGATGCAATCGGCGCCGTCCGAACGGATCGAGTTAGCGGCCATCGCGATGGTCTGCAGTCCCGACGAGCAGAAACGGTTGACCGAGACGCCGGCGGTGGATTTCGGCATACCGGCCAGCAGTGCGGCCTGACGGCCGATATTGGGCGCGCCATGCGCGCAATTGCCGAGATAGCAATCTTCGACATAGTCCTTGTCGACGCCGGCGCGCTCGACGGCGTGCTTGATGGCATGGGCCGCCATCGACATCGGTGGGGTGATGTTGAAGCCGCCGCGGCCGGATTTTGCCAGCCCGGTACGTGCATAGGAAACGATAACGGCTTCACGCATTTTTCTGTCTCCGTTAGAAGCGGCGAGTATGGCTCGCGAAAGAAATCGCAGGCGTACTCACCTAAAACGAGATCTACCGCTCCGCTAGGCCACCGATTGCGGGCGCACAACCGGTGCCGAGGCGAGACCAGAGCATCCAATACGCTGATAGCCTACACAGTTATTTGCTGAGGCGACTGAGTTGTTCTTCGGTTACGACGCGTTCAAGTTTTTCCGTCTTGCTCTTGATCCGGTAGCGCGGACGACCGTCGGCTTCGATCGGCAGACGGGAGATGACTGTGTAAACGCTGCGTTCCTTGACGACGGCGCTGCCCTGCGGAGCCTGCACTTGATGGTGGACGTCATCGTTGATCGCATAGTTGTGGGGCATTGTTAGGAACTCTCAACAGTGAGCGACTTTTGCTTGGATAGTACGCCAGGCTCTATGGAAATGAAGAGAAGTGTGAGTGTTCGGTGCTACCGCGTCCCTTATCGTTCAGTTTTCCCACGCTATCCGCGATTCGATCGAATTTGCTGGCAGAGGCACTGGAGTTCATGCCCGTTCTTTTCCCTGCGAGTTTGCTGCTACCCAAGCATTCGCCCGGCCAAAGATCGCGTGCTCGGACCATATGCCTGTTGATTGCAATTGATTCCTGTGACGATTGGAACGTTATTACTCACGGCTGGAGAAGTTATAAGCATGTATTATAGATGTGTCCATGGCAATTTATGCCATTCCTCTTCTGGTATTTGACCGGCTGCGACGCACCCAATCCACCGACATGCCCTCCATGGCAAGCGTCCGGGAGAGGCCCTCGCCGATCATGGCATCGTCTTCCAAAGGCAGAACGCGCATTGTTTTGTTCTCAGGTCTCGAGTTGTCGCGTTCGTTCTCAGATTAAGTTCTGAAACGAAGACTCCAATTCCATTTACACAAGTCCGCAGAAACATCGAGCCGACAGTCACCGCTTAAATAGTCGCACGAGAACAAGCTTCTACAGCCGAGTATAAACGGAAAATATCACACTCTGCCTTCGCCAAATACAGCAGGAATTTTTGGCTTGGTTCTCGCGCCGCCCGACCGCTATACCAACGACTTCTGCACCGCTAAATCGCGCGCCCCGCGCGACGATCTCTCATCAGGTTTTTGAGACAGATCGAATCGGAATGCAATCAGTCGCAAATGGCTTGAGAATGACAGACTTATTTTGGAGCACTTGGGAGATTATCTCGCTGATAGAGCAGGCAGCTGACCAAAACGCTATTCAAGACTGTCTTATAAACATCGCTAAAATTTACGGATTTGCTTCGGTGTTTGGCGGAATCGTACCACCGGGTGATATGCGAAATTCAAAGACCGAAATCCAAGCTCGCGCGGTAGTACAATATTTCCCTAAAGGCTGGGGAGCCAGATACGTCGATCAAAATTATCTTCCCCGAGATCCGATTTTAGCTCGGCTCCAAAAAGATCGAAATGCATTTTCCTGGTCAGACGGTTATAGATCCTGTCCCGACCCAGACAATGTGCGGATTATCGGAGGTGAGGCCGCCGACTTTGGGCTAGTGGAGGGCTTTGTGATCCCTATCACCACATTAGACCAGCGGACGGCGGCATTGTCATTCGGCGGCGCGAGGGACGACCTCAGCAATCGTGACCGATCAGCACTTACTTTTCTCGCACATTTCGCCATCGGCCATTGGTTATATTTGCGCCGTCCGAACTTAACACGTTCTAAACCGCTCTCGCCTCGCGAATTTGACTGTCTTCTCTGGGCCGCGGAAGGAAAAACCGATTGGGAAATATCTGTCATTCTCGGTATTTCTCGGTCAACAGTTACGAAGCACATCGCTTCAGCACGCGAGAAACTTGATGCTGTTAGCAAATCCCACGCGATTGCAATCGCCATGCGTCTAAAGATTTTATGCTAAAATCTCCCTCGCACGCTCCAGGAACAATTCAATCATCCTCGGCGAGCAGCTTCATTGTAATATGCCGTTACGATATTCTCAAACGCGCAGTAATCCTATTTGCGGTACCTTTTAGATTTCGCTGGTGATGTTTGCTCCTCATCTAAGCCTTTGTCCCTTGATTGATTGCAAGCTTGGCTTTTCCGCCTCGAGCTCACGCACGATCTTTTCCTGTTCCGCGCGAAGCTTTGCCAAGCCATCGGTCTGGATCAAGGCAGCCGGCAGTGGCTGTGCTGGATGTTCGGCGATTGATCTCGCGGCCTCGGCAGCAGCGGCTGCCTCGCGCGCTTCCCGGGCCGCCGATTGTTGCGAACCGGCAACGATAGCCCTTTCCGCCCGCAATTCCTGCTGCGAGGCTTGATCAATGCCCCCGCGGCCCTCCTGCCGTCGCTCCGCATCGATTGCACTACTTGCAAGATATTCATCGGACGTCGCCTCAAACTCTTCCTTGATCCGAATCTCCTGGGCGCGCTCGATAAGCCGATCGGCGTTCACGCCGACGATGGCTTCGACCTCCGCCTGGGCGAGCTGCTGCACACCGCGTTCCTGCATCCGCTGGAGATCAATCCGATTGGCAAGCGTTTCAAGGTAGCGCGCCGAAGTCTCACGGAACTGCTGCTTGGTCTCCCCATCTAACAGGTCGCTGGTTCGCGAAACCGCTTCGTTCATGAGTCGCAGATCCTGGACCATCTGCTCCGATGTAATTGGCATGTCGCCCTCCTTGCTCAACAATTCCACCCGTTTGCCGATCGTGTGAAGAATGGCTCCAACAGTCTGCGCCATCAACAGCCGCTCAAGCATATCCTTCGCCATCCGGTTTGAAGGCTGCTCCACCGTGACTGCCTTCCAGGCCACGATGCTCTCGTTCACGACTTTGCGGTCAGGCGCGGACATCGGCAAGCGGATGGGATTGGTCCTCGCCACCCGGATCCGCTGCCGCGCATTGTCGATAAGACGTTGATTGGCGGGATCGGCAGCATAGGCGCGATCTCGGGCTTCTCGCGCCGGACGCGGCCGATCCGCCGCTTCGACGATCGCCTTATCCTTCGGGCCGTAACTTTGCGAGGAAGCCCGCTCCTTCGCGGTGGTCGCGACGATCTTCAAGCCTTGTGCCTGAGCGTGCTGTGCATACACCTCGCGCCATTCCGCGAACGTATCCCGATTGGGACGGATCTTCTGGCCGGATTCGTTCTTCACGGTGATGACGGCGTGAGCGTGAATGTGCCCGGCCGATTCCTTGTCCGTATGAACGCCAAACATGAACTTATGATCGGCAAAGCGATCGTGCAGGAACGCACGCGCTGCATCGGTGAAGGCGGCCACATCCGTTCCAGCCTTCGCCGAAATGATCAGGTGCATCGTATCGCGCGCGGATTGCGACCGGAGCGACGGACCCCATTCGCGCGCGGCGACCCGCGCATCTGCCACGTTGGACAAGCTCTTGCCGCGGTCGTCGAGTGCTGCGTCCTTCTCGATCAGCTTATTGAGCCTGTAGGTGACGCCGTCTCGACCATGGCTGGTCGCCCCGGGTCGGATTAACACCGCCTGCCCGTCGATCGCCGAGGCCGCTTCGATCCTGGCGCGGACAGCGGCGGCGGACACTGAATCAAGACGGCGTGGTCGGGCGTCATGATCCCGATCGGCAGCCTGGGCCTCTCTGATGCGAAACCGTTCCTTGCCGCTCCCGGCCATCGCGGCGACGACGTGCGCCTCGAGCGCGCCCTTGTCGTCGACGTCGACGCGAGCCGCGTAGCGATGTCCCGAGAAGCCGGCCGCGATCGCCTTCTGGTAGGCCGCTCGGCCTTCGGCATTGTCTGAGACACCTTCAAACTTCAGACGGAATGCGCCAACGTCCTGGCTCTCCGCACGCTTCGAAAAATCTGCCGACCAGGCCTTGATCTCGTCGGCGACGGCTTCGCGGTTCGTCAACAACCGCCCGTCATGGGTCTCGAGCGGAACATCTTCGCGCTGGACATATTGGCCGGTCGCCGTGGCGCGCGTGACGCCGCGCGCATAGGACACTACCTTGATGACAGCAGGCTGGTAGCCGGCAGCGAGTTGCCGGGCTCGGCCAAGGGGTCCGCCCTGTCCTGCCCCGCCGGAACTCATTGCGGTCCCGCTAGCGCCGAATCCTCCGGAGATCGGGCTCGGCGCGCCACGCAGAGGCGCGGTCCCAGGTCCTGCGCCGCCACCCCCGCTCGCGGCCGGGATCGAGCGGGCCCGTTCCTCATCCCACTCACCCGTGATGGTCGCGCCACGGATGATGTCTTGTGCCGGCGGCGTCTTGGGAAGCGGCGCCACCCGTGCTCGCCTCGCGCGGACGTCCTCGTCCAACGCGCCGGGCCGGCGGGGCCGCCGACGTTCCGCTCGCGCCTCCGCGACCGCCCGACGCGCGGCCTCGACCTGTTCAAGCCACCAGACAATCTGTGCTGCGCGGCTCATGGGGCGGCCTCATCGGCGACGAAGTGCAACGTCAACTTGGCCTCTCGCCGCAACTTCGACCCGTAGGCGACCGTCATTTCGGTCAGCTCATCATTAATCGCGGCGACGACTTCATGAAGACCTCGCCACACGGGCTCCGTGTCCTCGATCCGCACGGCCTGGCCGCGATGGATGGCTCTAAGCACCTGCGCCAGATTGCGGCCGACCATCCGGACCTGCTGCGCGAGTTCGACGACAGCGCGCGTGTTCTCGGCCGACAAGGCCGGTCCCGCCTGAACAGACGCTCGGATCAATCGCCGCACCACCTCCGCTTTCGGCAGGCCGAACAACGCGACAGCCTCCTGCAGACGCTGCTCATCTGCATCGGACAGCTCGGTCCGAAGCCTCGGCTTGCGTCGCAGGGCTCTTGCAGAGCGGACCATCGAGGTTCCCCTCCTCCTCCCGTTCGCTCGGCTCGCCGGTCGTGAGACCGGAGCCGACTACGCCGGCGTCCCGACAGGACGCCGGCGTCGCGCGTCAGCGCCCTCCGGCTGCGCCCAGCAGCCGTTCCCCGGTTTGGCCCACAAACCGATATCTTGTCAACTAATATCTAATACATTGAATGTTAGAAGCTCAGCACATGAAGAGCGCTCGCGTCCGAAAGATCTGTCCGTATGGATTCTTCAACAGCATCACCGCAGGTGCCTCCCATGACCAACTGATTGCGGCAATACCGTAATTCCGTATTGCCGTGTTGCGCCATGTCGCGATTGCCGCACAAACGGAATGCCGCAAAGCGGCAAGCAGATAACACCTCAACACCGCACAATCACAATGCCGGAACCTCGTAACACCGCATCGCAAGACAGCAGCAATGCTGTACACCCGCATTCGCGCATCTCCGCAACAACGTATTGCATCGAGACCGCGATCGCGGACTACCGGAATGGCACAATGCGGGATTGCCGCATGTTCATTATGTTGTATGTTGCCATTCGCCTATGGCCATTGATATCGCCGACGGAGGAACCAGTTGCCGAGCATCTTCGCCGTAGCGAACCCGAAAGGCGGAAGTGGCAAGACGACCGTCGCGATCATCCTGGCTGGCGAGTTCGCCAAACACGGTTACTCGGCCGCCATCGTGGATGCCGATCCGCAGGGGTCATCCTACCAATGGCATGCGTCGTCGGTCGCGCGTGGCTTGAGCCCGCAGGGCGTGGACCTGGTGCGCGCGCCTGACGGGAAAGTCCTCGCCCAGGCGATCGATCGGCTGAATGGCTATGACGTCGTCGTCATCGACACTCCCGGCTACTATGGCGATGTCTTGATCCAGTCGGCACTCCGCGCCGACCTCGTCGTCTTGCCCTGCAAGGTGCACACCTTCGATGCTTCGCAGGTCGTACGCACGATCCGCAATCTCGAACAACATGCAGCGGCTTCAAAGTTACCGATGAGCCAGCATCGCGTTCTGTTCAATGAATATGACGGCCTCGACAGAAATACCCGGCCCCTCAAGGAGGTTGTCGCCTATCTCGATGCGGAAAAGGTTCCCGTCTGCGCCAATGCGCTGTACCGGCGCGTCACCTTTCGCACCATGACCAGCGGACATGGCACCTTGTACCAGATGAGCGACAAGGACGAATCGATCAGGAAGGCCCGCTACAACGCCGACCAGGTCGTGCGCGAATTGCTCGCGGCAAGCCAGGGCGCCGACCAGAGCGATAGCGCGGCATGACGGATCCCGCTTCTGCACAGAAACCGGATCGTCCTCCCCTGCCCCGCGACGCGTTTCGCGCCCATCGGGTCAACCCGTCGGAGCCAGATACTCTCCCTGCCAAGCCGGTTGTCGTGACGCCGGCGTATGAAGATCAGGTCACTACGCCAGTGGCCCACTCCGCCCACACGGATAGTGGGTCCGTCCGCAAGCAGCCACGCGTTCAGAAAGCCCGCGATCGAAACCCATTCGATGCCTACGGCGAGCGATCGTCGTCTCGGCCTTATGCGTTGCGCTTTCCCGATGCGATCGACCTTGTGATCCGTCAGATGGCCGCCGAGGAGCGAACACAGCCGCTTCGGATCATCGACCGCATTGTCTACGACCACCTCAAACGAATCGGCCGCCTGCCGCCTCCACGCGAAACTTGACAGCGACGTCTTCTGGCGGGCCGAAATCATAGCAGCGAGACGAGCAGGATCGCCTTTACTAACAATCGTCCGGGAGGGAAGACGGGAGGCGGTCACGGTCACGCGCCGCGCACTCTTGTCGGCGTAACGCCATCAGCATCGGCCAGGCCGAGAATTCACCAGCCGCGGCGCGCCGAGCCAGGTTGCGCAGATAGCCCCCTGGATTCTTGATGGCGGCGCCACGTTGCAGGATGGCGGCGAGCACCACGCTGGCTTGTCCGTCGCCCATTGCGGTGCAGGCTTCGTCCCAGGCGCTGGGACTGATGCCGAGCAAGGGGCGCACGGTTGATGCTGTCCTGACAAGATCCTGAGAGGTGCGAATACCGCCGCGTGCGTAGTCGACGATGTCAGGACAGAGTTCGACAACCATACGAATGGGGATTGCACCGGCCGATCGGCAACGTTCGGCGTCGGCCGTCTCGGGGTCGGCTGATCCCAGGGCCGGTTCGGATGCGCTCGGCCGCTCCGGCGCTGAATTCTGAATCTGATCCGCGGGCGGGTTTGGAGGCGCAGGCTCGATCGGATCAAGGTCTTTTTCAAAAACGTTGACGATCGCCGCTGCCAGGCTCGCCAGTTCGGCGACGATGGGCTCAAGGACTTCGCTCGTCGGGACGCGAGGAAGCCGGGCCATGATGTCGCGGAAAATGCGATGATAGGATGCCCAATCGGCGGCGACGTCCTGCTCCACGCCGGCGGCAATCATCTTGGCGATGTCACGCCGCGCCAGGGTCACCCGCTCGCGTAGAATGCCGAGCGCCCGGCGTTTGGCGATCGCGGCTTCGGCCAAAGCGGCGAATTCGTCGGCCCGGGCCACGATCGGTCCGAGATCAAAACCGAAGGCCTGTTCAATATCGCCTGAGGTCGCCTTGCGCGCGTAGCGCTTGCCATTGGGGCTGTCGCGCCGAAGAACGATCCCGGCGTCGACGAGCGCCGCAAGGTGGCGGCGCAACGTCGAGGCGGCCATTCCATGGGCGCGCAGGCTGAGAAGCCGATTTGACGGGAATACGACCAGATCGGTGGCGCCGGCAGTCAACACCGTGTCGGGGTGGAAAGAGAGAAGCGCATTGAGAACCGCGAGCGCGCGGTCGGAAACCAGCAGCGCTCCCCGCGCCTCGCAGACGTTTCGGAACACTTGCCATTTGTGCACGGGTTTGCCCGGGCGGCATTCTTTGACGTCGCGCTGCGTCTTGACGGTGTTGAGAGATAGCGGTCGCCGTCCAAACGGCGTTACGGGGTTTTGGTCAAGCATCTCCATTCGCGTCCTCTCACTATCGAGAGCGCGGGCAAACAAAGTCCGTGGCGTAAAAACGCGGATCTCCTTGAACTGTCGGATGGCGCGGGCTAATATGCCGTCAAGCGATTGGGGCATTGTTGGCGATTGGCGTCGCCAGCCCGCTCATCCTCACGAGAGACCCGGCTCTGCCGGGTTTTTCTTTGTCCGAACGCACCTCTGCTGGTTGAATCGAATCCGTCTATTATATTGAATGTTGACCGGCCGTCCAACGTGTAGGTTTTGGCCAGCGGATCGTCGGGTCCGTCTGCGTTGGGAAGTGCGAGGAATGAGCGATGAGCGAAATGCAATGCCGCCGAAAGGCAGCTCACGCGGCGCAAGGCAGCACACTGCGACAGTCGTTCCAGGCGGGGCTGGAAGCACTCCGGCTGGAATCAGGTTTGAGCCGACGGGAGTTTGCCGAGCACCTGCGCATACCACGGTCGAGCTATTTTCATCTGATGACGGCGGCCGCCAATCCCAGCCTCGACTACATCGAGCTCATTGCCGAGCGAGCGGGCGTCGATCCGCTGAGATTGCTTCGTCGATCGGCCCACCCGTCGCCCTGAAGCCAGGGATGACCGACCGGCAAAGTGAGTCGTTTCAAGCACTTGCCTGTTAAAGTTTCTAACGTCCAATATACTGGACCTCGGGCTTCGTGTATGTTGTCGGTCGTTTCCTCGCCTTGGACCCGAAAGCCAGTCAAACGATGCCGCCTGTTCGCAAGCCGCTGCCCGTCGATCATTCGATCCTGAATGAGATGCTGGCGATTCGACTGCAACAGCTCGAGATCGAAAACGGCGGGATGGAAGCTTTCCTGCCAAAGACGGGACTGGCGCGCGGCACCTACTACACGATCCTGCGCGGTATCGGGAATCCGACGCTGAGGACGATGGAGCGGATCGCCTCGAGCCTGAACATGAGCGTGCTTGAGCTTCTCGGCTTTGAAGTTGGAGATGCCCGCCGCGCTCTCAAGAAAAGCGGCGTCAATTACGACGAGCTGGTTTCGGCGATCGGCAAGAAAAATCGGGCCGATCGCGGACTCGCGCGCCAGACTCGATCGCGAAAGCTTCCTTCGTAGCGATCCAGATTTTCGTCCGGCGCCGGCCGACACGCGAGAGCGATGGGGAGGCCGAAGCCTCCCCGCTATTCGCTAGGCGGCGGCGCGTTCGCTGGCTTGCGCCAACCGGCCGAGCTCCAGAGCGATGAGATCGACGGTGTACACCCGCAGGCCGTCGCGCTCGAAGCTGTTCTGCCGAAGCCGTCCCCGCACGTGGACCAGGTCGCCTTTGCTGACGTGCTCGTTGACGTAGGACTGGATCGCCTTCGTGAAGATCGTGACCTCGTTCCAGTGCGCGTCGTCCTTCCACTGGCCTTTGTCGTCCTTGAAGGGGTAGTTGGCGCAGATGCTGACGCGAAGGGTCTTGCCGACTTGCTTGATGGTTCCGACCCGACCGATGAGGGTGAATTCGGCGATATTGCGCATTGTCTTTCTCCATCTTGTGGGGCTGTGCCCCGTTGCGATGGCTTTTCCGTAATGGCCGGGAAGACGAAACAGAGCCGGAGCCCGCCAGAGGCGGAGCGGAGGGCAAGCGCAGCGCTGCGCCCCGGCCGGAGCCCACGAATTTTGGCGCCGTAGGCGCGTGCGCGAGGAATGCCGGTCGGGGTCCCCGCTTGCGGGGTGTACGGCAGGGGAAAATTCTTGGGCATCCAGGGGCCGACGTGCCGTCGACGGCCATAGGACTCCAGCCATGCAACCGGGAGCGACAGCCCGGCCGGACGAAAGACCTGCGATCGTCGCCCGCACCGGGCACCTTGGTCGGTGCGAGAAAAAAGCACGGACATTCGTTATCGCGGCAGTTTGCGCATCCCCGGCGGAGGACATTTAGGAAGCACGGACGTGCACGGGTTGGTACGATCGGCTCGGTGATTCCCAGGCAGCGTGCGATTTGTCGGCGGCGAGACCACACAGTGCGGAACGGCCGCGCAGTTTCAGTTTTCCGCGGCCGTCGGGGCGCTCGATCAACCGTTCGCAGTCAGGTGCGCCCATGGTCCAAGCTCGAGAACGCAGGGCAAAACAGGGATGTGGAGATGAGGCCGTCATCGCGTCATGCCCGGCGCTTTTCGTCGAGACGCGAATTGATCTGAGACATCAAAATCGGGCCGAGCGAGAACTCTCCGGCCTCGGCTTTTCGCGTCAAACCGCGCAAATACCCCCCGGCGGATCTGATCGCGGTGCCGCGCTGTAAAATGCACGCGACGACAATCGCGGCTGGCGTCTCACCCAGAACCGTTTGCGCCTCCTCCCAGGCGCTTGGACTAATCCCCAGCATCGATCGGACTACCGCGGCGGTCGCGAGCAAATCCCGCCAGTTCAAAATCCCGCCCTTGGCGTAATCGACAATATCGGGGCAGGCGCTCAGCACCATTCCCAACGGATAGGTCCCTTCCGCCACCCTCGGCGTTTCAGGTTTTGGCTCCGCCCTCGCCGCCCTGCCTTCTCGGAGGCTAGGTTCAAGATCAATAAGGGGATCTGTATTTGAATTCTGTATGTGGCGCTCAGAATGGGACTCATTGGCGCTTGAATTCGTGGATTTGATATGTGTTTCCAGAAGATTGAGAACGTCATCGGCGAGCTGTGACAGCTCTTCGGCGATCGGCTCGAGTTCTTGCCTCGTCGCCGTTCGCGGAATCTGGTCAACGATGGAGCGAAAGGCACCGTGAACCTCCTGCCAGTCGGCGGGTCCCTGCCCTCCCCTACTGGTCGGGACGGCTTCCTCGATACCGGTTGCGATCATCTTGGCAATGTCTCGCCGGCACAGCGTGATCCGCTCACGGACAAGCTTGAGCGCCCGCGCTTCTGCCGCGATGTCGGCTGCCAGGCTCTCGAACTCCTCCGATCGGACAACCAGTGGCGAGATATCGAAGCCGAAGGCCAGCTCGATCTCACCGGCGCTGCCCTTCCGCGTATAGCGCTTGCCGTTTGGACTATCGCGCCGAACGACCAGGCCGGCGTCGACGAGTACAGCAAGGTGACGCCGCAATGTCGATGCCGGCATCCCATGCGCCCGCAACGACAGCTGATAATTCGACGGGAAGACAATCAGATCGTCCTTTCCCGTGAGCGCAGTCTCAGGGTGGAAGGTGAGAAGCGCGTTCAAAACCGAGAGCGAACGCTCGGACACGCCAAGACGCGGCCGCGCCGTGCAGATGGCGTGGAAGATCTTCCATTTGTGCACGACCTTCTCAGGCGGCCGCGCGCTTGCGCCCATCTGGCTTGCCACGTGGGCAAGCGTCAGCGATCGCCGCCCAAAGGGCGTCGTTGGAGAGTGTGACTGCATGTCTTTGCCTCAGTTAGGGCAAAGAAAATCTGCTCGTCGAAACGACGATTAAATCGCGTTGAGACTCTTGACTGCGATTCGCGAAAGTGATTCTCTCTCAGTCGCCAAACTTGAAGAGAAGGCTTCCGGAACTCCGTTTCGGGGGCCTTTTTTCTTTTGCCGTGTTGCTCCTAGTAGGTGGTTGATGGATGAGGCAGTTACGCCTCGTTGGCCTCCTGACGCTCGCTCGATTTGGAGAAGGTGTCGAACAAGTGCGGGAGCTGTTCGACGAGAAAGTCCGCGAATGAGGCGGGCACCTTCTTGTCGATGGAGAGTTTCAATTCGCGGTCTGCACGTTGAACTTGAGCGATACGCTGTCCGTTAGCAGCCAGTACCGCAGCTGCGCGTTCGGTCTGGAAGGCATGTTTCGCGGCAGGGCGGCTAGCCGCGGAAAATGCGGCGAGAAATCTCCCATCCGAATCTCGGCCGGCAAATGCCGGGTCGCTGATTGCAGCTCTGATGCGTTTGACCGCCGCGGGGTCCGCAAGCAGTTCCGAAAAGGTTTGCCATCGGCCACGACCGATTTTCGGAGCCTTGCCAATCGCGTCGACAATGTCGTGCGGGATCGCCTTCGCAACGGTGATCAGCTTCGACGCCTCAGCTCTGTCGATGGCGAGTGCATCTTGAACCACCGAGCGCTTGTGTCCGGCGTCTTCGATGTGCATCGCAAACATTGCGCGCTCGACGAAACTCAAATCTTCGCGCGGACCGTTCTCAAGGCCCTGGGCTACCACGAGCTCTTCATCCGAGAGGGGCTTGAGGATCGCTTTCACGAGAATGCCTAGCTCACGCGTAATACGAACGCGACGATGGCCATACGCGCTTTGATATCGCCCGGGCGTTGTCGGATGCTCACGGACGAGGATCGGTACTTCCTGCCCCCTTTGTGCAATCGATTGCTTTAGAACCTCGTCGGAGCTGGCGTCGTCGTCTCGAAAACGATCAGCGACCGGAGAAGGATCGACAAGGAGCGGGTTGATCTCGATGATCATCGCGCCCGCGGCAATTTTGTCCCGGAGTTCTTGGTTTTCCTTTTCGACCTCCGAAAACGAATCCTTCAGCGACCGCACGGCGCCGGCTGAGACTCGCGCTGGCGCTGCGGAAGTTTTGTTGTCAGCAGACAACGGGACCGTGTGAGGGGCGGTGAAGAGGCTTTTGATTGTGTCAGTGCGCTTGCTCATCGCTCCCACACCTTCTTCATGAGTTGCGTGATCTCACCGTTGACAGCATCCACCGATTCCAGGGCTCGGTCGTATGCCCCTCTGCCTACGGATCCGCGATCGAGTTCGTAGAGTGACTGTTTGGTTAGGCCTGCGTTGGCGATTGCCGTCGACTTCCACACCGTCGCTTGCAGTACGTCCGCCCCGAACAAGTTTCGCAGGAGCGCCACGATCTGGGCCTCCGGCACGTCATTTGGATCGTGGCGCGTGATGACGTAGCGAATGAAATCATGGTCGAGGCGGCCGCCCGCTTCCTCGATGACCGCCATCAGATCGGAGGTCATGAGCAGAAATTGGCTCATCGAAGCAACATCCACCATTTGGGGATGGATTGTTACGAGCATCGCGGTGGCGGCGTTCAGCGCGCCCATCGTGAGGTATCCGAGCTGGGGCGGGCAGTCGATCACGACGACATCATAATCGTCTGCCACTTGATCAATCGCGGAAGCCAATCGACGGAAGAATAGGTCATGTCCCCGCTCCCGACGCTCGATCATCGCTCGGGGCGTATGGTGCTCGAACTCCATGAGTTCGAGATTTCCGGGCACCAAGCCAATTCCTTCGAAATATGTGGGGCGAACAACCTCGCGCAGGGGCCGGCGCTGATCGTCGTAACGGATGGCCCCGTAGATCGTCTCGTTTGGGCCGATATCGAATTCGGGTTGATAGCCGAACATGGCCGAGAGAGAGGCTTGGGGGTCGAGATCGAGAGCCAGGACCCGAAAGCCCGCCAGTGCGAGATACTGAGAAAGATACAGGGCTGTTGTCGTCTTCGCTGAGCCACCCTTGAAGTTCGCAACGGTGATGATCTGCAACTTTTCGCCGTCCCGGCGGCGCGGAAAAAACTCAAGCCGTTCCCGCGGACGCGCCTCGGCAAGGTAGGCGCGCAGCTCATTTATTTGCGCCAGTGTATAAGACCGCCGCCCGCCATGACCGGTAGAGGGGATCGGGCCTAGGCCGTCCAACGAGAGCTGCCTGAGATATCCGTCCGATACGCGGACGATTTTGGCGACCTCGCCTGAGGTGAACGAGCGGAGTGATTTGCTGGCTGCTGGAGGGAACAGCGTGGTGCTCAGCGAACGGAGCTGACCCGAAAGGATGCCCGCGTGTCGCGTGATCCGCGCGCTCGCCGTCTCATTTCCCTCGTCAACGATGCTCATCATGGCAACTCAAGACGGTTTCTCTGCGTCAGACGGTAATTGTCCGTCTTGAGAGAAGACACAAATCCCGAGTCGCCGCAACAAATTAAGGGTTAACGAGAACTTAACGTCCAATAGACCACGCGAGGTCGACGGCATTTGTTGTCCGCAGACAACATCCGACTTCAGACGGGACGTTGTCTGCGGACAACGTCCTTTGGTTCCTCCGGCGCCTCACTTCTCAACCGAATATAGGCGAGATGCCCTGCCCTGGGCTCGCTCGGCGTCATTGTAGTAACTCGCCGCCTGCTGCACCGACCGGTGCTGCGACTGCTGCATCGCCTCGGGCAAGGCCACGCCCTGGCGTGCCGCTTCGGTCAGATACCCGGACCTCAACCCGTGCGCCGAAAACTCGCTCGGCTCTAACCCGGCCATCGCGCAGCGCCGCTTGAGAATGAGATTGATCGACTGTGGGGTCAGGGCCCGCTCCTCCAGCGCTTCCCAGCGGTCGATGGCGCGGAAGATCGGCCCCTTGGAGATGTCGCCGCGTTCCAGCCATTCGCGCAGCGCCTCGACCGGCGGCCCGACCAGGAGCACCCTGCCCGCCTCGTCCGCGATGCCGGTCTTGGTCCGGCCGAGCTGGATCGCTACGCATGGCAAGGTCGGCGAGTGCGGGTCTCGGGGATCGAGCGGGACCGGGGGCTCCTCGCTGATCTGCTCGACCCGGAGCCGCGCCACCTCGCTGCGCCGGCGGCCGCCGGAGGCAAACGCCAGCAACAGGATCGCGAGATCCCGGGTGTCGACGAGACGATCGGAGCGACAGGTCGCGAGCAGCCGGTCGAGCACGTCGCGGGTGACGGCTCGCCTGCTCTTGCGCTGCCGCGGTCGGGTGCTGGCCCGCACCGCCAATCTGACCGCCGTGCGAAGACTGGGCGAATGGAACGGACCCTCCTGCCCTTTCCAGCGATGCAGGGTGCCCCAATTCGCGAGCCGGCGCTTCACCGTCGACGGGGCATGCGGCCCATCGGTACGAAGCAGCAGGGCCACTCGTAGCTCGGCCGCGACTTCGGACGGCATGCCGTGGTGCGGATCAGTTTCGCGCTCGGCCGGATCCCACAGGTGATGCGCCACGTATTTCAGGGTGAGGCTTTCCGGCGCCGGCCACGGCAGCGGCGAGCCGGTTGCCGCCTTCGCCCATCCCTCTAGGTAAGCCAGATCGGAGGCGAGCGCGCGCAGCGTGTTCTCGCCCATGCCCTCGCGCGCGAGATGTTTTAGCGTTGCGACGTCGTCGTCGGTGAGGAGCTCGGCGAGCCGATCGCGCCGCTCCATCGGCAGGATCGCCGACAGCGCGTCGAGTTGCAGCGCGCGACGAGTCGCGGAGTCAAAGTGGGGGTGGTGATCGGTGAGGAGGTCGACCATCACGAACCGAAGGGAAGGATGCGCACGCGCGCACGCTGCGGATCGATCGACACCAACGCACCCTCAGCGAGCTCGTGCTCTGTCTGTGCGATTGCGCGGAGGAGGGCGCTGCCGATCGCCGTCGGCGTCAGGAGGTCAGCGCGAATCTGAATGACGCTCGGCTTTCGGCGGCCCGTGGCCGCCAGGATTGTCGAGAAATCGAGATCATTGGTCAGGACGACATGGTCATGCGTGGCGGCCCATTGCATTAGCGCGCGATCTGGCGCGTTGGCCGCGCCGACGCTCGACCAATGCGTCGCCTCAAGGCCGGCTTCCTGCAGAAAAGAAACCCAGTTTGGCGACAGGTTCATGTCGATGAGGAACCGCATCAGGACGCGCGCTGAAGATCGACCTCCCGCTCTTCGGCGCGCCAGGCCGCATAGCGTAGGGCTTCCAGCACGTCCTCGCGCTCAAGGTAGGGATAGTCGGCGAGCAGCGCTTCGATGGTGCGGCCGCCGCCAATTTGGCCGACAATCATGCCAACGGTTACACGCTGGCCACGAATACAGGGCTTGCCGCCCATCACGGCGGGGTCTTGGCTGATGCGGGCAAAATCGGTCATTGGGTCACCTCGATTAACAGTCTAGCATATTTTTTCGCGCCGTTTCCGCGATTCCGAGAAGCGGGCATGGGGGTCTCGCGCCTCAGTCCCATGGATTGAACACCGGCAGGCCCAGTGGGACAAAATCCTTGGTGTTGCGGGTCGCGAGCACGAGTTCTTTGGCCAGCGCCGTCGCCGCAAAAAACCCATCCATGACCGAAAGCGCAAAGCCGTTTTGGCGGGCTTTCGCCATCAGATCGCCCCAGCGTTCGGCGATCGCTGGGTCGATCGGCAGGATCCGGCCGGCGAAGCGCGCCGGGAGATCCTCCGCGAGCCAGGCGGTCAGCGCCGCGCGCCGGCGGCCATCGTCCATCAGGACGATGCCGCGCCGGAGCTCGGCGATCGACGCCACGCTGATGAAGGCCCGGTCCTCATCGATCGTATCGAGCCAGCCGAGCACCTTGGGGTCTGGCGCCGGCCGGCGAACCTCCGACAGCACGTTGGTGTCGAGCAGGACGTTCATAGATCGAGGTCGCGCGACTGATCGCGGACCCGATCAAGGTCGAGATCGGCGTCGCGCAGCGGCGAGGCCATCAGGAACTCGGCCAGCGTGCCCTTGCGGACGGTCTTGCGCGCCCATTCCTCGGCCGAGACCATGACGACGCTCGGCTTGCCGTGGCGGGTAATGATCTGCGGATCGGTTTGAGCGCGCTCGATCACCTCGGACAGCCGCGCCTTGGCGCCAGCGACCGTCCAGTGATCCGATTCGTGAGCAGGGGTTTTTCGGGGGATTGTCACGACTTGCTCCTGTGACCATAATGACTATCGTGACTATATGGCGAATCGCGGCGGCTTTCAACGGGCGGTGTGCGGGGAAAACGTCCTTGCGCTAGTATCGGAGGCGAACGGAGGGAGCGTCATGGGCGGTCACGCGAAACAAAACCACACGCCGCCGGCGCCGACCGACGAAGCCAGCGCGACCGGGCATGATCGTCGGGCCGTTCGCACCGTCGATCTGACCGGGGAGGAGATTGCGGCGATCGAGGCCAGCGAGATGGCGCCCGGCTTCGAGCAGCTTGACGCGGAGCTTGAGCCAAAGTCGACCGCGCTGACGGAGGAGGGCGCCCGGTTCGTCCAAAAACTCGGCCAGCGGGGGAACGGGATCAAGGCGCGGCCGGCCGACAAGGCGTTTCGCGACAGCCTCTACGACGACAGTTGAGCTCGGCCGACGCGGATGTTGGCCAAAGCCGCGCCGTCGTTGCCGCCAAGCGAGCGCATCCGGAGGAGGGGAGAGGGCTGTCAGGGTTGCGTCCTCGCGTCGATCGGAGGCCCGGCGGGGATGATTTTCCGGGCTCTGGGCTCTCAGAATCGCTGATTTGCGATTCGGTGTCCAACACTATCGATAAGAGGTAATTATCGATAGTGATGAGGATGCGCCAAAAGGCATCGCTATGACGGAAGTGAAAGGCGTGATAGCTTCCGTTTAATCGATTCCTGTTAAGGTTATCAAAGCCTTGCACTCCAGCTACCAGATTCCTGATCCGCTGCCTTGGGCGGCCATCGCTGTCGCGCTGTCCTTCAATCCGCAACATCGCCCGCGCTGCCATTGATGTGCAACAACAACGCCACGCGGTCGACGGAGCGGGAGCATGCGGCACCAGACCACCTCACGCGACGATGGTGCGCTCGAACAGGCTCGGACGCCATCGCTCGACATGCTGATCCGTGATCTGCTCCTCGCCCGACCGGATGGCTTCGACGGCCAGATCGCCCATCATCTCGAAAATGCGGGCGGTGTTGCCGCGCGTAAGCCTGATGACAGCCTTCAGGGCCTCGGCCCCGAGCGTCGACGGGACGCGCAGCGGCAAGCTCTTCAACACGGTCGCGATCAACGCCGCGAAATCCATGTCGAGGTCCCAAGCGCCGAGTTCCGACAGACCAAAGCGACGGGCCAATTGCGGATCCCCGGCGAAGGCCTCTCGCGCATCGTGCGTGCCGAAGCAGACAAAGGAGAGCATCAGTTCGTTCGACAGGTATCGCAGTTCGGCGAGTATTTTGCGCTGCTCCCGGAAGCCGCCGGCGAGCAAATTGTGCACCTCGTCGAACACGATGACCCTCACTTCCAGATCGCGCAGCGCCCGCAGCACCTGCGTCTTGGTCTCGAACATCGCGCGGGCAGGGCCGTGCACGCCGATCGTTTCGAGCAGCGTCAGATAGAGAATGCGCTGCGTGACGCCTGGCGGCATCTGGATCGAGACAACCGGCATCGTGGTGCGGCCACGCTCGCGGCCGATCTCGGGCGGATGCAACCTGGCAAATTTCCGATCGATCTGGGTCTTTCCGATCCCGGCCTCGCCGAGGATCAGCAGGCTCGGCATGCGCCAGTTGCGCGGGTGCGCCAGGATGCGCTCCATCTGGCCAAGGACGACCGCCGCTTTCGGGTAGGTGATCCAGCGATCGCCTCTGGCGTCGCAGATCCGCGCCTCCTCGCTCGCTGTCGCAATAAAGCGAGCCCGCAGGGCGTCGTCAGGGGCGATGCTTATCATGAATGACCTCCACGTCGAACAGGCGCAACCGAGCATCATTGGTGTCGATCGGGCCGATCCCGCGAGCCTCATCGTGCGGCGGCGAGATCGGGGCCGGACGGCGGACGATCTGGCGGCGCGCTTCTTTGGAGCCACGCCGGGCCGCGTCCTCAAGCACCCGTTGCGCCGCGATGGTCTCGAAGATCAGGGCTTCGTCCACCTCCGCGCGACCTTGCGCCCGCAAGCGGCCGACCGCCCGGCGCTGTTCCCAGAGCGAGATCGGGGCCCGGCCGAGATTCTGGTAGGACACCTCGACAAACTGCCCTTGCGGTCTGCGAACATAGATCAGCGACAGGTCACGGGGATCATAGCGGACTTCCAGCCGTTGATAGCCGCGGCCCGGAAGGTCGCCGAGCGCATCCGACCAATAGCGGATGCCGAACAACCGTACCCCGTCGCGCCGGACCATGCGTCGCTCAGCCGGCAGCAGACCGACCAAGAACGCCATGCGATTCCTGGGCGCCGGCAGCGCCAACCCGCGGGTTCGCTCCTGCCAGACCGCGATCGGCGGTCGCGACAAGCCGGCGTGGATGCGCTGATGATAGACCCCGAGGATCTCGAGCAGCATCCAGCGCTCGAGCTCCCTGAGCGTCATCACGGCGCGTTGCTCGGACGGATAAACCCCTTTCGCAACCGGGTTCGAGAACGTCGTGCCGGGCAGCAGATGCACCGCGCCCATCTGTGTTCCGATCAGCCTTTCCACATGGCCACCGAAACGCGGCTTGCCGATCGGCCGGTAGATGATTTGAATGCCGTGATCCTGCAGCGTACGGGTGAAAGCGCTGGCATGGAATTCTCCGGCATTGTCGACATGAACCACGCGCGGCAAGCCGGCAACCGGCCAGGCCAGGGCGACGCCGCGCGCCGCCAGCCACGCTTCCTTCTCGAACACCGATTGGGAAAGGCAGACACCTGCTCTCAGCACCGACGGCTCGTCGAAGCCAAGATAGAATCCCGTCACCATGCGGGTCGCCACGTCGATGGCGAAGGTCACGACCGGACGGCCGAGCGGCTTGCGATCGACCTCGTCGACAACAACGACATCGACGACCGTATGATCGAGTTGGACGACGGCGAGTGGCTCACTGACGTCGAAACTGGCGACGACCGGCTCACAACGAGCCGAAGCGGCGGCGGCTCCCTCTCGTCGGCGAAGGTGCTCTTTTGTATCTATGGCCTCGACCCGGCGCCGCACCGTGCGCCAGGCCGGCTTGCGCAGGCCCGCCTCGCGCGCCTGAGCCTGAATGCGCCACACCAGCGCCGCAAGGCTCGGAGCCTCGGCGGTCAGATAGAAGGTCTTGATGGCGCGCGCGATCAGCTCCTCCAGGCACCGCGGAAGAATCCGCGTGCCCGACCGCCGGCCCTTGGCGCGCGGCATCAGGGCCGATGCGCGATGCTCGACACCATAGCGCTTGCGCCAACGGTAGAGCGTGGTTCGGTCGACGCCGAGCAGGCGGGCCGCCTCAGAGAGCCTGAGCTCGCACCGGCCATCGGGGCCCGCGAAGGTTCGCCGCAGGATCGCTGCCCGCTCGCAGGCCACCTGCCAATCGACCTCCGAATCGACCTTATTGTCGGGCTCGGACATCGGCGTCGCTCGCCGTCAACGCCCCCGCAACAGGCTCGCCCCACCGGGCACGCAAGTCGAGCCCAATCATCTGGATGTCACAACCCATCAACAGAAATACGGGTGGCGCGATGATTGCCCCGTTGAAGATCGGCGCCGAGGTTGCGGCCAGCCCGGCCTATGAGCGCGCCAACGAAGCGCTGCTGCGGCTTGACGAGCGCCTGAAATCGTCGCCGTTTCGCGAGGGATACCAGTCCCGCAGCGACTTCCGCGAAGCCTGCGCCAACCTCTGGATGCAGGGCGAGCTCGTCGATCTCGAAGATCTCGTGTTGCTCGACGCCAACACCAACCACAAGATCGTCGATCAAGCCACGAGCCATGCCTGGATGGTGCTGCGGGCCCGGCGCACGGTCGCGCGGCGCGCCATCGACTGGCCGCTCTCCGACGAAGGCATCCTGGGTCTCGAAGGCGAGCGGGCAGGCGAGGCCGACAGCCGCCAACGCGACGAGTTTATCTATGAGCCCGGCTGGAATGAATCCGAGCGACTTGCCGCCTGGCGCACCGCCATCAGCGAGGTCGAAAAACTGCCGGCCCTCATCACGGCCGCCGTCGCCTGGGACCAGTGGCTGCGGCTCGAACCCATCCAGCGCGGTCACTGGCGGGCCGGCCTCATGGCCGCACTCATTCTGCGTTCAAAGGAGAAGACGAAGTATCATCTGGCGGCGGTCGATTTCGGCGCACGGTACGCAAAATACCGCCGCGCGCCCCATCATCAACCCTACGAGCGGATCGTCGGATTCCTCGAATGGATCGAGACCGCCGCCAGCGCCGGCTACAAGGAGCTCGATCGGCTGGCGCTCGCGCACCGGGTCATGAGTCTGAAACTCAAGGGCAGGCGGAAGAATTCGCGGCTTGGGGAACTGGTCGATCTGTTCATCTCGCACCCGGTCGTGACGGTACCCATGGCGGCGAAGGCCTTGCGCGTGACGCCGCGGGCGGTCGACCTCATGATGCGGGAAATCGGCTCGGTACCACGCGAACTGACCGGCCGCGAACGCTACAAGGCCTGGGGTATCTTGTGACCCAACCGCGACAGGCCACCCTCGCGATGTCGCAGCCTCGAGGACAGTGCTGTACGCATCAGGCGACCGTAACCCGCTGAAACGACGTGATCCTATGTTGCAGATTTAAGGGCAGTTCGACAGCCGTGCTGCGAACGCGGCGCCGGATCGCCGAGGCCAAGCCGGACTGGGCGCTGTCGCCGGCTGGCCTCGATAGCCTGCGCGGCGGGGGCGGGGAGGGCAACCGGGAAAGAAATGGATCTGTCGCTGGCGAGAATAGCGAACTCGCCGACGATGAAGAGTTCATCGACACTGCTCCGGCCGATGCGCCCGACGCGCTTTTCGCGGACGCTTTCGCCGCCATCGACGCGGCCGTGGCACAAACCGAGCGCACCCTCGCGGGAGAAACCCTGCGCCAGCCCGAGCGCGATCCGCTGGTCTACGATCCCGACTGGGATGAGGACGCCAGGATCGAGGATTGGCAGCGTGTCGCCGATCAGACTCGCACATTGCCGCCGGCGCTGGCGGCGGCGATCACCGCCGATGCCTGGGACCGGATCGAACCGCTGCAGCACATGCCCTGGCTCGGACGCCTGCTTTCGGCCGCCGTGCTGCGTGAGCGCGCCAAGACGCGTTGGCATCTGGCCTGCATCCATGACGGACTCAAAGCCATTCCGCGCGAGCGGCGACGGCCGCGCGAAGCGGCCTCCCGGCTTGCCATGCAGCTCGAGGCGATTGCGGCCGCCGCCGAGGCCGGGCTCAAGGATCACGACCGCTGGCAGACCGCCCGCACGCTGCTGGCCCGCAAGCTCGACGGCCGCCGCTCGACCTCCCGGCTGCCGGCGCTGATCGACTATGTGCTGACCCGGCCGATCGTCTCAGCGGCCATGATCGCGAAGGAATTGAAGATCACGCCACGCGCCGCCCAGAATCTGGTCGCTGAGCTCGGCCTGCGTGAGGCGACTGGAAGAGGAAGATATCGTGCCTGGGGAATCCTGTAGCGACGGAAGCTCGCGCGGGCGAGATGGGTTTCCCACGCGCGATGTGCGCGCTCCAAGGAGCACTTGATCGACACGCGGCGAAAGGTCTGATAGCCATTTCTTAAAACAAGATCGGGTACGTTACCCGATCTGAGGGAGCGATCTTGCGCTACGTCACAACGCCTCACGCCTGCCAGCTCACCGGTCTTTCCACCGAAAGACTTCGGGAATGGACGAGCCGCCGCGCCTTGATTCCAGCCGACGTGAAACCCAGACGGAAGGGGTCTCCGGCCGAGTATACGTGGCAAACCATCCTTATTCTAAGGCTCGCAGTGACCCTGCGGGAGCAATTTCATATCGAACTCCAGGCTCATAAGAGCCTTTTCAACAGCCTGCGACGGGAGCTGCGCACCAAGTCGTTTATCGCCCTCTGGGGACAGAACGTGGCGCTCCTCGGCGGCGATCGATGGACATTCGTAGAGGACGCAGCCGATCAACTTCCGGCAGGCGACGTGCTGCTCCTTCGCCTGAACGCTCACCTGGATGTGTTGTCGGCGGGATTCGCATTGCCAAGTCCGGCTACCGTTCCCGGCCAATTCGATCTCTTCCCGGTCCAGGCCGTCGCTGGCTTGCCAGTCAAACAAGTGCGGCGGCGAGCCCCGAGCAAACTGACCGTTCTGGCACGGAGGCGTTCGGCATGAGGCGCGCCATTGACCGGGACAACCCGGGTTGCTCGCCCTCAGACCGCTTCACCACCAACAAATGTTCATGATATGTTCTCATTCTCGGGGCATGAATATCGGAAGGGACCAGCGTGACAATTTCGGCCCTGCAGAACTGGCTTGAAAGGCTCGGCTATGCCGCCGAGCCCGCCGTGCTGCATCGCCGGGGTGAGGACGTTCCGGAAGTTCACCCCTATGCACTGGAGATCAAGTCCCTTCTCAAGCCGGATGGGGTGATTCGCGCCCAGGCCGTCTTTGAGGTTGAGGGCGTCCCGACGGTGGTCTTTGTCGGCGATACGGACGAGCCACTCACCGCCGCCGCTTTGGACGAGATCCGCAAGCGGATATGGAACCAGAATCTCGCCACGGTGGTGATCGAGATCAAGGGCGAGACGGCAGTTGCCGTGCCGGCCCGAAAGCTCCGCAACGCGGAGGAAAGGCTGACGCTCGGCGAAGCGCGTCCCGATGGGCCGTTCTCGGCGTTCGACATCGCTTCGGCCAATCTCTCCCGCCGCGCACCCAAATGGTTTGACATCAAGGCGCGTGTCGATCGCAAGTTGCTCGCCAATCTCTCGAGCACCGTACTCAAGATGTCGAAGGTCGGATTCCGGGCAGCCATCGACGCATCGCTGCGGCGGCGCCACGCCGAGTTGCTGATGGGGCAGGTGCTCTTCATCTCATATCTCGAACATCGCGACATTGTCGGTGCGACCTATCGTCAGAGACGTGAGGTCGATCAACTCCATGCGCTCGTCGGTCAAGCCAACCGCAGTGGTGTCCGCAGCCTCATCGACGCGCTTCGTCAGGATTTCAACGGCGATTTCTTAGGGGGCGATCGGCACGATCCTTGGGCGGCGTTGAATACAGAGGGGTTCGCGCTGCTCGATCAATTCCTGCGCCGGACCGACATGACCACCGGGCAGGGCGATTTCTGGAATTACGATTTCAGCTATATCCCGGTTGAGCTGCTATCCGGCCTCTACGAATCTTTCCTGTCTCCCGACCAGAAGGCAAAAGACGGCGCTTACTACACGCCGCGTCACCTCGCGATGCTGGCGGTTGATCAAGCGTTCGTCACCTCGGCCGATCCTCTTTCCGAGACGATCTTCGACGGCGCTTGCGGATCTGGAATTCTGCTTACCACGGCCTACCGCCGTCTCATCGCGCTATCGGAGGCGCGCGACGGCCGCCAACTCAGTTTCAAACAGCGTCGAGAGCTTCTGGTCAAACGCATATTCGGCGCCGACATCAATCTGATGGCTTGCCGCGTCACGGCCTTCAGCCTCTATCTGTCGTTGCTGGAAGGTCTCAACCCCGCCGATATCATGGAGGCGCAGGAGCGCGAAAACGAGAAGCTGCCACCGCTGGACGGCAGCAATCTGCGCCACGGCCCAACGGCCGACTTCTTCGGACCCAAGCACGGGTTTGCGGACAAGCGCTTCACCCTCATTATCTCCAATCCGCCATGGTCGGAGCCCGAAGGCGAAGACGTCACGTCGGCCGACGTTTGGGCGGAGCGCGCTGGCGCCCCATTCGTTCGACGCCAGATCGCCGGCGCATACGCGCTGAGAGCGAGCGACTTTCTTGCCGAGCAAGGGCGCGTCTGCCTCATCCTGCCGATTGGACAGTTCTTAGGACCGTCCAGCGCATCCTTCGTCGCGCGCCTGTTCAGCCTGTTCCAGCCTGCGCGTCTTATCAACTTCGGTGATCTTCAGGGACTGCTGTTTCCGACCGCCGAGAACACCTGCCATGTATTCCTCGGGCAACGCCGCGCCGTCGAGGCGCAAATTCCATTTGGCGAGACTTTCGATTACTGCGTCCCGAAAGCGGACATGAGCCTGGCCTTCGGCCGCCTCACCATGCAGTCCGCCGATCGACACGTTTTGCAAACCCGCTCCGTCGCCCAGGATCCGCAGCTTCTCGTCACGCTGATGTGGGGCGACGCCAACGATATGACTCTGTGGACGCGCCTGACGGCGCGCGGAACGTTCAGCGACTTCTGGAAGGGGCCGCAACCATTCCGGCGATGGGTCAATCGCAAGGGCATTCATCTTAACGACAAGAGCCGCACGGAAGTCAGCGCCGGCCGGTTGCGCAAGATGCCGTTCGTGCCGGTGCCCGCGCTCAGCGCGGGGTCGCCCGTGTTGCATCCCGATCTCTTGAAGCCGTGGCCGAGGACGCAGACGACAGTCGTTGGCCTCAACGACGAGGTGATGGCGGTTTTCGACGGTCCCCGCGTGCTTTTCCCGGACGGGTTCTCGAAACTCGAACATACAGTCCGCGCGGTCTATTACGATGGCCCGGCCACTTTCACGCACAGCATCGGCGTCATTTCCGGGTCGAGCGAAGATGCGGCGCTGCTCCAGTTCGCCGCGGTCTATCTGCGATCGAAGCTCGCCCGTTACTTCCTCATGATGCGCGGCTGGAAGATGCTTTGCGAACGCAATGGCGTCCATCTGTCAGATGTCGAAACCTTCCCGTTCTTTGACGTCGACGCGGCACCCGATCCGAAGGCCGCTAAAGCGGCGCTCGCGAGGGTCGGCACTTATATGCAAAAGCTATCCGATTTGCCGGAACTCGATCAACGCCGCCGCTACGGCGAAATCCAGATTGCCCTCGACAAGGCCGTCTTCAAATATTTTGGCCTGCACGAGAGCGAGCAGGCGCTGGTTCGCGAAACCGTCGACATCCTGATGCCTTCGATCCGGCCGCGAAGTTTCAAAAGCCTCGACACGCCGGCTCAGGCCACCGCCCATCTGGAGGATTTTCGGACATACGGCGACGCGCTGGCTGCCTCCTTGACCACTTGGCGCGAACGGACCGGTGGCGGCGGACGGTTTCATGTCGCCGTTGTCGCCAGTGATCCGGCTCGCCAAGGCCCGTCGGGAATCGTTCGGGTGAGCTACGCCAAAGAGACAACTGCGCCGGCCACTTCCAGCGCTCAGCTTAATGACGATCTGGTCATCACGACGCTCGCTCAGCTTCGCGCAGCGGGGCTGATGGCGATTTCATCGGGCGATGCGCTTCAACTTGTCCCCGATGCACATGTTTGGATCGACGGGTCGCTCTATCTGGTGCGCCCGTTGTCTCGACGCAGTTGGACCGTACGGCAAGCGCTTCGCGATGCCGAGCACATCGTGATATCTGTTCAGAGCCGGTTGTCGCCCGTGATCCGTTCGGAGGTCGCGTGACAACCGGACATGATTGGCTTTCTGCCTTCCCGATCCGACCAGCAACCGACGCGGTCGATGCTTTACGAGAGAGTTGGCGGATTCTCGCCGAACAGCCGAGAGCCCATTTCCATCCGGGGATGAAGGAGCCCACGCTCACGAAAGCATTGAAGGCTTACGTCGAGAACGTCACCGCTCGGGAGCGAGGCTTGCTAGGTATGTGGGCTGCTGAAGGGGTCCTCCACAATATTGATATAGAAACGGCGAAACTCACCCAAGAACGCCGCACCGATATCGTCTACGGATGGAACGATGATACGCGACGGATCGAGCTGGTTTTCGAGTTCAAGAAGGTCGGCCGGCAAAAGAGCCACCGCACGCATTACCTTCGTGACAAGGGGTTGGGTCGTTTTGTCACCGGCATCTACAGCCGACGGCAGGCTGTCGCTGCCATGGTCGGTATCCTGATCGACGCGGAAGATGAGGTGGTCCCGCCGTTGCGCGATGCGCTCGCCGACAAGAAGCTCGTTACAGAATTGAGGATCCGGGCAAACGCATCGGGCAGTTCATATGAGCGTCCATCAGTATTATTTTCAACTGCGGACTTCGACACTGAACACGAACGTGACCCAGATCTTGCACCGAGCCACGGTACGATTCGCGTAGCCCATTTCTTTCTCGCTTTTGGTTATCCCACGAATACAAAGAAATCGGCAAAGCCTCGCGAGTGAGAATTTTCCGCTCTCAAGCGGATGAAACAGCGCGGCCGAAAATACCAGCTAATCCCTCGTACCGACCAGATGGAGGGTCCGGCAACCTTAAGGAGCACTTTAATTTTTCCTTCGTCAGAAGCAACCCAAGCCCCAGCGATCGAGGGTGATGGTTTTCTTTTTGCCGCAGACACCGCAAGAGGTTGAAGCGGCACAATCGATTCTGTTGACTCTCCCTGCAGGAGAAGGTCGCGGTGTGCGAAACGGACGTGCACAATATGCTTGGCGTTCCCCACTATGCCAGTGGCACAGTGAAGACGATCCGGAAGAAATCGTCGCGGCGAACAGCCGCCTCCGCGGGCATCTCGTGTGTCACCTTCGTTTGGGCGCTTGCGATGAGGTTGGGCTTGACTTACAATGCAAATGCATTGCATCGGCTAACATGACGACGCAAGGAGCCGGTTATGGCCAAAACGGCTGAAATCCTCGAAATCCCCGCGACCATCACGGAGCGCGGTCAGACGACCGTGCCCGCGGCCATCCGCAAGATGCTCGCCCTTGGCAAGCGCGACCAAGTGGTGTTTCGCGGGCTGGCTAACGGCACCGTCGTGATCGCGAAGAAGTCGGCGGACGACGGCGATCCGGTGATCGGCACGTTCCTCGCATTCCTGGCGCGTGATATGGCAAACGAGCCATCGCGAATTCGGCCGGTGCCGAAGTCGCTGGTCGCGCGCGGCAAGTCCCTCGTCAAGGGCGTCAAGGTCGATCTGGACGGGGCTCTGCCGGAAGATGAGGCGTGAGCAACGACACCTTCGCGGTCAACGGTTGGACGATCTACGCGCATCCGCTGTTTCTCGACCAGCTCGAGGCGATGATCGCCGCAGTCGAGAAGGGGCGCAAGAAAGACCCGAAGGGTTATAAGAAGAAACGCGCTGCAAAGCTACTCGCGGCCGTCTTGAAGGTGGCGTTCGAAGATATCCCAGGTGACCCGACCCGCGACGTCTATCGGCAGGGCGGCACGCTCGGCGACGACTACAGGCACTGGTTCCCCGCGAAATTCCTGCAGCAGTTTCGGCTGTTCTTTCGCTATCAGCAATCGGCGGATTCCAAGATCATCGTCCTTGCCTGGGTGAATGATGACTCGACGCTGCGCGCCTATGAAAGCGCCAACGACGCCTACGCCGTGTTTCGGAAGATGCTAGACCGCGGAAATCCGCCAGACACCTGGAAAGAACTCGTGGCAACAGCGTCGAGTGATGACGCCAAACGACGTTTGTCCCGCTCAACACGCGGGAGATAAAGATTGGGTCTCGCCCAAAGGCTGGTGAGTGGTGACAATCACAGCGCAAGCAGCATTCGAGCAAGAGCTGGAAATCTTCCGCAAAGAGGAGGAGACGGCGCAGCAACACTTTTATGCCTATCTATCCGTGCGCGAGCTCGCAGCCTCCGACTTGGCGGTTCTCAGGGCAATGAACACGACGCCACTGTTCTGGCTGACGACTCATCATGCCATGCTCATATCGGCCTTCATCGCGCTCGGTCGCATCTTTGATCAGAATTCCGCTCACAACATCAATAACCTGATGGCGCTCGCTTCAAAGGACCTTTCGGTCTTTTCGAAGCCAGCTCTGGCGAACAGGAAAGAGAAAGCCGGTTTGACGACGGGCGAAGCCGCAGCGTATGTTAGCGACGCGTTCGAGCCGACAGCGAGCGACTTCAGGGCGCTGCGCAGGGAGATCAAGGCGCAACGTGTGATTTACGAAGCGCGGTATCGGAACATTCGCGACAAAGTATTCGCCCACAACGAAATCTTCGATCTCGACGAGACCAATCAACTTCTTGCAAACACCCGCGTCGACGAGATGAAAGCGCTGTTCGGCTTTCTGCACGCACTCCATGAAACTCTGTGGCAACTCTTTCAGAATGGCCGAAAGCCGGGATTGAACGCGAGAGCGTTCGTGCTACCGCCAACGTCGATGACAGGTGCTCAGATGCTGCCCGGGGAGAAGGTCTTTCGAGAAGGCCAACGTGTCCTCGCGCATGTCGTGCGGGGCCTCGAAGCCGAAACAAAAAGCAGCCGATCCATGTAGCCCAAAGGAGACGGTGCGACATGCCAAAGATCCAGCTTTCTGCAACCCCGAAAGGCAATGGCTATCAGGCGACCGTGACATTTCCCGACGGAGTGTCGATGAGTTCAGAGGAAACCTATCCGACCATCGCCGAAGCCGTAACCGCCGCGGCGATCAAGCTGCTCGCCATGCCCGAACGTCTGGCGGCATTGGATCGAACAGGTGCGTGATCAGCGCCTCTTGGCAGGTTCCACCAGCACGTCGCCGTGGCACGCGAGCGGTGCGCACCAGCAAACGAGGTCGCGGCTGCGCAGCTCGCCGAGCGCATTCATCAGCGCGGGCTGCACGACAATCCAGGCGCGATATTTCGCGATGACCTCGGCGCGCGACCCATCGCGCCCGATGACGAACGGGTTGCCCCATTTGCTCGGGCGCCCAATGTAAACCTGCGTCGCACTCGAGCGCTTGCCGACAGCGCGCGCGTTCAAGACCTTGCACATGATCGTTCTCCTTTCTGCTCACGCGGGAAGGCCCCGTCTCGCGGCGGGACCTTCTGCGCGGCGTCTCAATCGCGGTTCGGACGAGACCAGATGAGCGAGTGGCCTTCCTCGCCTTCCACCTCGACCAGCGTGGCGTAGATCGGAGCCGCGAAGCTCGGGTCGTCCAGCTTGACCGAGAGATAGTCCCGGTTCTGCTCCTGGGACTTCTTCTTCCACGCGGCGCCGAACTCGATAGTTCCCGCGAAGATCCGGTAATCAGGGGCCTTTTCCGAGGTCCGCTCGGCCGGAACGATCTTGGCCTTCACGGTGCCGAGGGCGAGGGTCTTGACGGTGCCCACGAAGCCGTTTTAGGTCAGCCGTCAACTGTCCTTCTGAAACGAAGCATCGGTGTTTGCTTCGTTATTTGCTGGAGGACACTTCCGAGATGTCCTTTAGCGCGATCGCGGCGCCCCGTGATGGAGCGCCGCGTCGATGGTTGAGCGCTTCAGCGCGACCAGATGAGAGCGAAGCCGTCTTCGTTCTCCACGAGGCTTGCGTAGATCGGAGCGGGGAAGCTCGGATCGTCGAGCTTGAGGGAGTGATACTCCCGGCCCGTCTCCTTGGCGACCTTCTTCCAGGCAGCCCCGATCTCGATGTTGCCGACGAGCGCGCGGAGGTCGGGCGACTTCTCGCTGTCCTTCTCGGCGACGACCAGGCGAGCCTTGACGCTGAGGTTGAGGGTCTTGATGACTCCGGCGAACGAACCGTCTTCGTTGCGGGTGAACGTACCGATCTGAGCCATAGGTCTTCTCCTTTGCTGTATCAGGTCGCGACCATCGCGGCCTTGATGGCGATCGGAAAACACCGGGCGACCGGCCCGCACCCGAAGGGCTGAAACGCAGTGGAAGGCGGCGCAGGGACGAGCTTCTTGCCTCGCGAGGAAGCCGCGCGGAGGCGTTAGCCGAGCACGGCGGGGAAGAAGGTCGTCATCGCGCTGTTGCGGGAACGAGGGCGGGCTGCGCAGCAGCCGAACGCGGTGTGAGATACGCCAGCAAGAAAGGCCGCAATGGACGCACTTCTGGACAGCCCTGCGAAGGAGAGACTCTGGCTTACGGCATAGAAACACCAACGACCACGGTCTGACGGACTATCGAGACACTTCCTGCGCATTGGCCACCCTCGTCATCCGAGAAGCTGCGAGGACGACATGATCCAGCTTCGTCCGGCAACGAGCTATCGGTGCATCGTGCGGCAAGAAGGCTGGGCGGGAAACGACATCATCATCGACCCTCTCCGTGCTCACCGACCGACGATCGTAGCAACTGGGGGCGACGACGGTGATCAAGCTCCTTCGTTAACTGCGCGATGCGGTGCTCGGCCCTGTCGGCACGGCGTTCCGCTTCGGTCGCGCGCCGCAGGAGTCCGGCATTCTCGGTCGCGAGCTGGCGAAGCTGACCCTGCATAATATCGACGGCGATGCGTTGTTCGGCGGCCTTCTCGGCGACGGCGGCGATCCGATCAGGAGCCCGCCGCTGCTGACGGACGCGGATCAGCTCGTCGAGGATATCGCGGTGATTGGCGTAGATGGCATTACGTCCAACGCGCGCCTCCCTCGCGAGAGCTGCGACGGTCAATTGCCGTTCGATCATCGGAGACCCCACGGAGCTGCGGGCCAGGCGGTCGAGGGCAGCGCGCAGCTTCTCGGCTGTCGCTTGCACGCGCCGATCAAGTGGGTTTGCGGCCGTCATCTTCGGCATGGGCTCCTCCTGTAGCGGAAAGATCGGAAAGGACACGCTCGCACTCGGCAATGCGCGTTCTGGCGAGAGCGATGCTCGATGCATCGAGTCGATCGTCGGCGACCAAAGCGATGTTGCGATCAAGGCGCGCTTGCCAGACCGGGCGGTGCCGCTCAGTGACTGCGAAGTTAGCGCAGCTCATGCAGGTGCTCTCGGTGCGCCACAGCGGGTTCGGACCGCGTTCGTCCCCCATGCAAGCGGCGGACTCGACGCGATAGACACAATACCCCCAGTCGCAGACGCCGAGCCGCATGCCGCTCTCCTCGATGAGGAAATCGACATAGCCGGCGAGTTCGCCGTCGCGGGTCCGGCCGCGGAAGCGCGACCGCGACGACAGCATGCGCCCCGCCTTGCCGCCAAGACGCGACGCGGTGAGCAACTCCTCGAGCGCAGATCGCGTCTCGTCGAGTGTTTGCGCATCGACGAGTTCGCCGAGATCAAAATCTGTTCCGACATAGGCGCTGTCGGTCATAATGCGGGTCACATGCCCGAAATGATGCTGCAAGGCATGAAGGCCGGTGCGGTCGCGCTTGCCGACGAAGCGGGCAAAGGTCTTACGGCCTTGGTGCGTGGTCAGACGCCAAGGCGTTCCATCGTCGTTGAGCGGCATGTCGATGAAAGCCGCAAATCTCTCGTTCAGACGGATAACGAGAGAACTGCCCGTTGGGACCTCCGGCACGCGGCGATCGATGATGCCGTTCCCGGCGATGGAGAGCCACAGGTCCAACCGGCCGCTCTGAGCGCGCAAGGGTTCTGAGAGACGGCGCAAGACGTCGACGGCACGCAGAACGGGCGGCGGCGCTGGCCAGAGGTGCGGCACGCCGGCATCGTTGCCGGCGGTCTTGAATATCCGGCCGCGGAGATAAGCAAAGGCTTCCGTCTTATCTGCGGACGGATGCTCCTCGACGCAGTGAGCATTGAGCGTCAGAATCTCCGAGGCTCTTGCGCCGACCAGATAGGCAATGGTGACGAAGCAAGCTTCCTGGATGCGATTGATCAGCCCGCGCAGGTGCCTCGTTCGCGTCAACGGCGGATGCCAGGGCACGTTCTCGCCCTCGATCGTGGAAAACCGAAATGAAGACACGAGTGCCCGGACGGCCTGCCGGTGAACGAAGAAGGAGCGACTTTGATCATCCATGCGAAACGGCACGGCCTGGTCGCGTAGTGCGATCACGTCATCGGCCGGCTGTCCGATGAGTCGGATCGCGGCCGAGACGAGCGGCACGGCGATGGCATCGGGCGTGAATGGCAGGCGCTGCACGGTATGGCGGCTGAATCCGGAATGAGCGCCTACGCGGTCTTCGTCGAACGGGTGCTCTGGTGGTGGGCATGCGAGCTTGCGCCGTTGCTGGTAGAGGGCGAGCAAAAGGTTGGCGTAGTCGTGACGGGTCCCAGGTCTGATCAGCGCGCCATTGTGTCTTCGTCGCCCGGCAATGTCGTGCATGAACCGGGCGGCGGCATCGCGATCGAGGTCGCCGAAGCTGCGCATTGCTTGGCCAGCCATCCATCGGATCAGGATGCGGAGCTTGACGGCCGCGGCAACAAGGGTTCTCGCGCGGGCGTGCCGCCTGCCTGGCGGCGGATCGAGGCGAAGCGACCACAAAAAGATGCGCGCATCTTCCAGCCAGCGGCCCCAACATGGGTCTGTGAAGCGGCTGCCGTCTGGCAGTTCGAAATCCCAATCGATCTGGAGCTGCGATCTCCGCAGGTCGGATCGCAGGCCATCGAGATGCCATTGCGGGTCCGACCATAGCGACTCTGCCGAAACCTTCTGCGGCGGATCAACGTCATGCGTGGGATCAGCTTGGAGCAGCATGATTACTCCAGCTCCGGCAGGGCGGGCATGTCGTTGGCAAGCGCACGCGCGGCCTCATGCATCGCAGCCGGGAAATCCGGAAGGATGTCCTGGGTGAGAATCCGCCACGACGGCGCGTAGAGGAGATTCCACCGTTGGGGGTCGAGCCGGTTGCGGGCTTGTTCGAACCGATCGATGGCGGCGAGGATACGCGCCAGATGTTCAGGGTCGATCGGGATCACGAGACCGGGACACGCAAGGCATCCGCCAAAATGCGGGCACAGGCGCTCGGCGCCATCTCGACCAGGAATGACCGGCGCGAGACAATCATGGGCGAAGGAAGCGGTGCCACGACGTTGGCCAAGCCGCAACGGCGCGCCTATAGGCTTGTCCCCGCGCACCCATGCGATCATCAGGTCTTGCAAGCGAGCGATCGTCTGGCGCTGTAAGCGTGTCGTCTCCTCGCTCTTGAGATACGTCTCGGTCGTCGCGGCGTTGGCGTGATTGAGGATCGATTGGGCCACGAGAATATCGCCGCCGGAGGCGCGATAGTGTTCGGTTGCGACAGTGCCGCGAAACAAAGCGGGCGCAAAGCCGGCGATCCGGGAACGCGTGCTGTCGGGATGTGCCGCGTTCCACTCATCGATGCGATGGTTGGCGCGCTTCGTGAATCGGAGGATAGCGCGCCTGAGGACGGAATGCTCGACCACCTCCGTGCGGCTACGAAGCGAATGGCGGGTGGACTCGGTATAGATGCTGCGCGTCAGAAATAGCCGATCCTGCTGCATGGGCGAAGCATCTGCAACAAGCGGTTCAGTCAGGGCCAGCATCATCGCGATCAGGTTCGGCGCGGCGTATCGTCGACGCCGATCGAACGAGCGGCGCTGCGCCTTCTGGAGACGCGCATTGGTCTTGGCCTTGTTCCAGTCGATGATCACGCGATGCTCGTCGAGCGGATGCGGGATGAGACAGTCGCGACGGATATGACGCAGCGGATCGGGATTGGCGGCGGTCTGGATGGCGATCGCCAGAAAGAACGGAACGAGCGTATCGGTAGTGATGTGAAAATACTGCGTGATGGTGCGATAGCCGCCCCAAGACTTGACGAGCGTGGCGGACTTGATCCCGTGTTCTTCGAGAACAGCCCTGTCGGGCATGCGACCGTCCTCGATGCGGCTGATCCGCCAAATCCATCGATCGAGCCCCTGACCGCGCAGTATCTTGGGCGGAAGCTCGGTGCGCCGGATGACATCCTGCCCATGTTGAAACCGGGCCCAGACCTCGTCGATCTCCTCGTAGCAGGCGCTGAGGATCGCCTTGATCTGATCGGACGGCAGCCGCCGGCGCGGTTGCTGATGCATTCGCCTGCCGGGAAAGGGATTCCAGGGAATCTCAAGATCGCGTGCGAGCGTTCCAGGTCGATTGCGCTGGCACCATGCGAGGAGCGGCCGAAATGTATTGAAGGCCGTGGCATGCGCACCGCGCGGCGCGCGGGAGGTCGACTGCGCCTTGAGCCAGAGCACGTAGCGGCCGAGCGCGGCGGTATCGACATCAGCCGCCGTCTTAATCGTCTCATCGTCGACAACGTAGCGGGCAAAGCGGAGGATCGCTGCCCAGGTCGTTCGGCGGGTCGTGGGCCTTTGGCCGACGCCATGCTCTCGGAAAGCCTGGACCATGAGCCCGCGCAGGTCGGCAGGCAGGCCGGAAAGCTGCTCGGGGTCGAACCGTTGGATTGGCCGACCTCCGGCATCGGTGAATATGACCTTATCGGTGATGAGGTCAGTTGCCGCATTGTCCGGCGCCGCAACCGTGATGCGCCGATTGATCGACTTCCTTTTACGCGCGGCCATGAGGCACCAACTCGCCGTAAAGATAGGCCAGGCTCTCGGCGAGCGTGTCGGCATGAAGTTCGACGCAGCGCAGATAGATTGCCGTTGACTGAATCGAGGCGTGTCCGAGCAGGACCTGCACAATCTTCAGCGGATTGAGATCTGGTGTTGTCGCCGCCTGCTTCTGCAGGCGCACGAGCATGGTCATCGCAAATGTATGGCGCAACCAATGGCCCGATCCTGTCAGCCCTGCCGCCTGAAAGGCCGTGCTGAACGCAGCGGAGAACCTCGCTCTCGACACGGGATCGCCGTTGCTGTTGAGGAACAGCGCTGATGACGGCCGATAACCGGGGCGGGTTCTGCGTCGGAGCTTCACCAGCGCCGCACGCTGTTCTCCTGCATACCAGTGGGTTCGGTCGATCAGCCGCAGCGGCGGATAGACGGTGCGCGGCCGGTCGCCCTTGGTCACGGTCAGCGGCATTCCGACGAGTGGGTCCACGTCGATGTCCACGTGAGCAACATCCGGCACCTGATGGAGCTGCAAGCCGCATAGTTCCTTGCGGCGCATGCCCGTGGCCAAAGCCCATTCGGCGATCAGGTCATAGGGCGACGAAAGATGCTGAAAAAGCGATTGGAGTTGATCGACGCGCAGCGGTCGCGGCAGACGTTCAACCTCCGAAACCGTCAGAGTGTTCGCCATCACGGTCGCAGGCCGATGATGCAAATGCGCCAGCATGCCCTGACGACGCACTGAGCGGAGCGACACCTCAACGTAGTCGAAGGGCAATGCTTCGATCAGACCGCGTCGATGCGCCCATGTATAAAAGCGGCAGACCGTCCGGATACGATCGTTCACGGTGGACCGGGCATAAGGTCGCCCGGTATGAGGGCTCGGCGTTGCCAGCATCCGATTCCGGTAGCCGGCGATCGTTCCCTCATCGGCGAGGCGCCAGTCCAGCTCGCTCTGCTCCAGGCTGTCGAACCAGTCATGCAGGTGCTCGCTATACGTCCTCAGCGTCTCCATCGCATGCGAGCGGCCGGGAATGGTGGCGAGTTCGATCAGGTAGCCGAAGGCAGGTTCGACAATCGACATCTGCGCGTCGAGCAAGATGGGGAAGCCTGCCGGAATCCCTTCAACACCGGGCACTGCCCGTACAATCGAAACCATCCTGCTCTCCGGTGACGAAGCACCCGGAGGTGCAAGAGGACATCGACATCGCCCAAGTGCTTACCGTGTCGATGAAACTGACAGATGACAGCACGCGAATAAAAGATACACGGAGCGCCTTCGGCGCGAGTCTTCCTTGAGATGCGAGGGGTTCCCCTCGCGCTCTCCCGTTCGCCACGTGGCAGAGGTGCAGGACTTCGCCTGCACCCCTTCAAATAGCTTGTCGTGTCGCCGCCGCGTCAAGCGTTGTCCTCGCTACGCTGCGGGAACGCTTGACTCGGACGTCTGCGTGCCAGGCTCTCAGGCAATGCCGCTAAAGGACACTTCTCAGCACATGACCTAAGCCGTTGCCGTTCACGGTGAAGTTGCCGATGGTAGCCATGTTCGTGTCCTCTTTGGTTTCTCGGGCCGCGACCATCGCGACCTCGATGGCTGTCGTTGACCGGAGGCGATCGGACCGCACCCGAAGGGCCGCCATGCAGTAGAGGGCGGCCAGGGCGAGGCTTTCTTGTCTCGCGAGGAATGGGCGCGCAGCGGCCAGGGGAAGAAAGCCGAGAACGGCCGTTGCGGTCTTGTGATCGAGGCGGAGCGCAGCGACGACGGCCTTCGGTTAGACATGCCAAATCGAGGACGCATTGGGCGCGTCAGGCCAAACGACGGGGATACGACTGAGCGACCGGCACGCCACGCTGCACGACGGCGGTACAGGGCGCGTTTGTGAGAGAGACTCGCACGCACCGCGTAGGCTTGTCTCCGGTCCAGCGGCCTCGACGGCAACCCGGGCGTCGCGTGATGACATCAGGCTCGGCCGCTGCAGGAAGGGCGTTGGCCCAAGGAGAGACCGGCATCTCGGACAGCCAGGCTCACCCGCCCGGCGCATCTGGCCTATGCGGCTCGATCAGGCGATGGACAAGCACCGCCATCCCGGTCGCCGGCCATTTCGCATGATGATGCACGCAAGAAAGGCCAGCCGCGAGGCGGGGCCTTCATCTTGTCGCGAAAGGTGAATTATGAAGCGCAGGGCATCCAAGCCGCGGATGGGTGCGCCTCATGCCGCTTGGTCGATCTCGGCCGACTTGGGCTGAAGCTCGTGCAGGTAGATCGCCGCGCGTTGCGCGTGCGCGGCCGCCGAGAAGATGTAATGCTTGTCGTTGGACAGTGCCTCCAAGCCACGATGCAAGGTAGCTCGCGCGATCCGCGCGCGGCTTGAGCTCGGGCACGATTGCCGAGGTCGGCGCTGAGGAAACACGCGCCAAGCTCGGCGCGTTATCTGAACAGCCAAGCTGTCTCAGTCGAACTCGCGCGCTGAAAGGCCGGATTTTCCCGAGCTTCCGACGGATGCACGTTCGTGAGACAGATCTTGTGCTTAACCAGCGCAGCAGGACAGCTTGGCGACATCCTTGCCGAACGACAGCGCCGCGAGCTTCAGGCCCTCGACGGTGGTGAGATACGGAAAGATCGTATCCGCGAGGTCCTCGACGGTAAGGCCCTGCCGGATCGCAAGCGCCGCAGTCTGGATGCTGTCAGCCCCTTCCGGCGCGAGGATATGCGCGCCGAGCAGCCGGCCGCTGCCGGCGTCTGCCACGAGCTTGATCAGCCCGCGGGTGTCACGAGCGGCGAGTGCGCGTGGTACTTGGTCGAGACCGATCGTCGATACGCGAATCGCGTGTCCGGCCGCGCGCGCGGCGGCCTCCGTCAGCCCGACGCTCGCCACCTGTGGATCTGAGAACACGATGGCGGGCATGGCGCTGTTGTCATAGCGCAGGCTGTCGCCGTTAAGAGCATTCTTGGCGGCGAGCTTGGCGCCGTAGGCGGCCATATAGACGAACTGGTCGCGGCCGGTGACGTCGCCGGCGGCATAGATGCCGGCCCCGGTGGTACGCATGCGGTCGTCGACGACGATGCCGCCCTTCGGCGAGACGGCGATCCCGTGTTCGGTGAGCCCAAGGCCTTCGATGTTGGGCGCGCGCCCGGTGGTGATCAGCACCTGATGGGCGTCAATCGTGGTGTTCTGTCCGTCGCGCGAAATATCGAGCGCAATGCCGTTCTCGGTCTTGCGGATCGCACGGTAGGCGATGCCGGAGATCACGGAGATCCCTTCGTCCTGGAAATATCCCGTCAGCGCCGCGCCGATCTCGGGCTCGGCCTCGGGGAGCAGACGAGACCGGCACACCAGCGTCACCTTGACGCCCGCGCGGGCGAACATCTGGGCGAGCTCCGCCCCGATATAGCCGCCGCCGATGACGAGCAACGATCGTGGTAGCTCCTCACGATCAAGCGCGGTCGTGCTGGTGAGATACGGCACGGCTTCGATGCCGGGGATGGCGGGTATCGCCGGCCGCGCGCCGGTCGCGATGATGATCTTGCCGGCGGGAATGCGCGCGCCGTCCACCTCGACACCACCTTCTATGAGGCGCGCCGCTCCTTCGCGATAAGCAATGCCGTTATAGGCGGGCAGCAGATTCGTGTACTTGGCATGGCGCAGTTCGGAAACGAGGATGTCCTTCTGACGAACGGTGCTGCGCCAGTCGGTCAGTTCGGCCTCCGCCGCGAGGCCGGCAAAACGTGCTGCTACGCGCGCATTGTGAAGCGTCTCGGCGGCTCGGATCAGAGTCTTCGACGGCACACAGCCGATATTGACGCAAGTGCCGCCGATGGTGCCGCTGCCGATGAGCGCCACCTGCGCGCCCTGATCGGCAGCTGCGATGGAGGCCGAGAAGCCGGCCGAGCCGGCGCCGATGACGACGAGATCGTAGGCGCCGCCATTGCGACAGTTCGTGCGAAAGCGGTCCACCACGACAGCGCGCTTCGATGTCGAGCCGACCGACCACTGTGCCGCCGTATCGAGGCCGGCGAGGCTCGGCCCGAACAGAGCGCGGCCAGCCTCGAGCCCTTCCTCGACCGACAGCCGAAATCCGGCCTCGTCCGCGGCCTGTTCACGGCGCCAGGCGGAGAGATGGTCGTCCGAACAGAAGAAGGCGGTCGTCGCGCACAGCGAGTTCGCAGCACACGCGCCTTCGTAGCGAACGCTTTGCCACACGACAGCGGTCCGCGGCTCGATCTGCGCCAGCGCCCGCCCTTGGTCCCGCGTGGCGATCCGGATTTGCGCACCGCAATGGCGGCAGCGCGATGCAATCGTGATATCGCGATCAGTCATGGCGCCAATGCCGAGTGCGTCGACCGCACACATTGCGTTGAGAACACGCCCGTCGAGTGTGACCCGGTAGCCCGCGTCCCTATCGGTGAAGGGATAGGAACCGACGATCCGCTCGCCGTCGAGCACGACCAGGTCGCGACGGCGGAGCTCTTCAAGCAGTGTCCGGACGGACGTCTCGTTCAATCCCGCTCGCTCCGCAAGCGCGCCCGTGGTCGGGGTTCGTCCATCTTCGGAGTAGAGTTCGAGCAGCGCAACGCGAACCCGATCCGTGGCGGGATCGTAGCCACTCCAGCGATCGAACACATGGTCGGACCCGACCATCGCTTGCAGCGCATCCTTGACCGCTGGTGATTTAACCACAGACCAATCCGGAAACGTCACGCCCGGCCGCACGGCGTAGCTCGGCAGTGTCTCGGGCGTAAGAATGACAGCCTCGATTCGCGACGAGGAGGAGGCACAACAATCGTTCATGGCTTCACGCCTTCCTTGTGAATCGTCGTCTCGCAATGGGCGGCCTCTGCGTGGCGACGATGGATCCAGGCGATGAGGCCGAAGCTCGCAGCCATCAGCGGAAGCACTACAAGGCCCTTACCGGCTAGCCACGCGCCAAGGCCCACAAAGGACAGGCTGACGGCAAGGAGCGGCGCGGCGCAGCGGATCGCGACCAGGACTGCACCGGCCATGCCTATACGGCTTGTAGTGCGGTCACTCATCTTAGCTGCCCCGCTGCCTCAGATGGGCTGGATAGCCCGCGTTCGTGCTAGCGGCCGCGATGGCGTCCGGGTTCGTCTTCGCGTCGTCGAAGGTCACGGTCGCCGTCTTTGCCTCGAAGGAGACGGTCACGTTCGCTACGCCCGGGACCACCGCCATCGAGGTCTTCACAATGTAAGGGCACGAGGCGCAGGTCATGTTGTCGACAGCGAAGGTGATCGTGCGTTCTCCGGCGAATGCGGTCGACGCCGTCATCATCGAGGCGATCAGGGTGAGTGCGCTCAAATATTTGTTCATTGGACGGGTCTCCTTTTGGTCTCAGGCGCCAAGCAGCAGCGGGGCGATGTAGTCGAAGGCGAAGGCGGCGATCACAAGTGCGGTTGCGATCCAGAGCGCGAGCTGGACGAGACGGTTGGAAATGGGGCGCGCGCAAGCGGCGCCCTCAGCGCAGACTCGCCGCGGCTTCCAGTAGACGAGATAGAAGCCGTAACCGAGAAGGCCTGCGGTTCCGGCGACGAAGATCGGTTTGTAGGGTGCAAGCGCTGTCAGATTGCCAATCCAGGCACCACCGATACCGACACTGAACAGGATCAGCGGCACGATGCAGCAGGACGAGGCGGCGAGCGCCCCGAAGATACCGCCAACGGCGATCAGACGCTGCCGTCCAACCTCCCTGCCTTCGGGCGCGGAGGGATCCGCCGCACGAGGCGCCATGCTTGCCGTTCCGGATCGCGATGCGACCATGTCCACTCTCTTCCTTGTCGAAATCCTAAGCGTGCCGTAGCATGCGGTCTGTAGTCGCTACAGGGTCAAGAAGGATTTTGCGATGCGCGATCACGCCGGGGTGAAGGGGCTGCAGCGGGCGGAACTCGCCCAGCGAACGGGCTGCAATCTGGAGACGGTGCGTTATTACGAGAAGGTCGGCCTTCTGCCCGAACCGCCGCGCACAACGAGCGGCTACCGCAGCTACGACACGTCGCATGAGCGGCACCTTCGCTTCGTGTTACGGGCGCGCGAGCTCGGCTTCTCCCTTGATGAAATCCGTGAGCTGCTGCGTCTCGTCGACGAGCGCAACCAGCCCTGTGCCGAGGCGCGCGCGGTCGCCGCTGCACACCTTGAGGACGTGCAGGCGAAGATTGTCGATCTGAAGCGCATGGAGCGGGTGCTCAAGAAGGTTGTCGCGCAATGTGCTGACGGCACGTTGCCGGAATGTCCGCTGATCGAGACGCTGTTCCGGGAGGGTGCGGTCAGCTGATCGCACCCGGTGGATTCTTTGAAACGGTCCGCTGAGGGGGCGCCTATGCGGCGCCCCTGACGTCGTGCCCATGAGCATTGGCTTGCAGGGCGTGCATCCAGTCGGTGATCTCTTGTGCCTTGCTCGCCGCGGTGAAGATGGCGCGCTTGTCGGAGCGCAGCACTTCGAGCCAGGAGGCGATGTAGCGGGCGTGGTCGGGTCGTGGCTCAACACTGAGGTTGAGGTCGGCGCAGATCATGGCGCTGAGAAGTTCGACCGTGCATTCTTCCATGGCGTAGGCGGCCGAGCCGAATCGTCCGGACAGATCGCGGTCGAGGCGATGTTTGGCGCCGGAAGCGTGACCGCATTCGTGGAGCAACACGGCGTAGTAGGCAATCGCATCCCGGAAGCAGGCGAAGTCCGGCATCTGCACGCAGTCCTTCGATGGGATGTAGCAGGCCTGCGATCCGCCGTGGCGAATATCGATGCCGAGGGCGGCGCAGAAGCGCTCCGCGTGTTCGATCCGCTCGACCTCGGGAAGCACCGGCAGCTCGGGCGGTGTGTAGCCGTCGACCTGAGCGGCATTGAAGACGATATAGCCGCGAGCAAACAGGCGCCGTGCGGGCTCGTGATGATTGTCGTCGCCATCCTGACGGTCTGTGTCGCTGCTGCGATCCGTCGTCTTCCAGAACACGACGAGGTGGCCGCGCTCGCCCTTGCGGACCTGCGCGCCGAACTCCTGCCATTGGCGATAAGTGCCCCAGATGCCGGCGGCATAACTGGACGCCTGCGCCGCAGCCCAGAGCGAGAGGATGTTGACGCCGCGATAGGCCTTGCGAGAGGCGACGTTGACGGGCGTGGTGATGGCCGATCCGTCGTGATGCCAAGGCATCCGGTACTTGCCGGCGCCAGCCTCAATGGCGGCGATGATCTGGTTGGTGACGCGCTCGTAGATATCGTTGCCGGTCTGGGCTTGGCTGCTGCGATCTGTGGTCATTGGTGCCTCCTGTGCTCGCCCTCTCCGTCGAGGGCGAAGTGGCAGGGGCAGATGCGGCGAGCCGGGCCGTCACACCCTGTTGACGGTCGCTGGTGCGGAACAGGGTTGACGGGCCGGCAGCGTCTGCCACAACCGAGCCCCTGCCTCGACGGGCGAGCACAGGAGACGTCGGCCATGACCGATTGCCGCAGAACTGGCCGGCGGTGAGATCTTGCGTGGCTCTCAGCCAGCGCCGTCTCGCGGCGAGCGCCGCAGCGGAACGACCTTGGCCTCATTCGATCGCACCAGTTCATCCTGGCCGGCAATCACCTCGTCACGCTCGGCAACCTCAACGTCAGCACCTGGATGTGTTGCGCGAGCGCGCGGGTCACCATCGATCAGAGGTGGGGTCAGCCAAGACGTTTGCGTTCGTTGTCACGCGTAATGGCCGCGCGCTGCAGCGGCAACAGGCGCAGGCGAGCAGGGCTTCGCCCTCCGCGATCGAAGTTTGCCAAGGCGCGCGACGACGCTCTATTCCGATTCATTCCTGTTTGCTCTTTCTTGCCGTCCCGCCGAGCGACATGACAAAAGGCCGGTCCCGAAGGACCGGCCGGCATCGGACGGTGAAGAAGATGGCGGGGCCGAAGCCCCGTCGGCGGCGTCAACCGAACGCCGCCATCTGAACCTCGGCCGCCTTGCGGCTGACGGTCTCGCCGGGTTGTTCGGGCTGGCGCTCGAACGGCTTCCAGCTCTCCCCGACGATGTGCTCGTAGGCGGCGACGGCGCCTTCCGCCGCCATGCGCAGTGCGTGCGCCTGGATGCTAACCTCGGCCGCGAATTCGCGCTTGCGCTGGGCCGCGGATTCGAACCCGACGGGTCCGTCGAGGTCCTCGTCGCGCGTGTCGTTGGCGAGCTTCGCTGTTGCCTGTCGCGCCTCGGTGACGGCGCGGCTGTAGAACTGGCCGGCGCCGTGCGCTGAGCCGACATAGGAGCCGACGATGCGTTGCAGGTGGATCTGCATGGCGCGTTCGTTGAGGCCTTCGTGGAGGGCATCGGCGGTCTCGGTGATGAACCGTTGGTGGAGATCGCGGATGCCGTCGCTGTCGAGGACGGGGAGGCCGAAGCTCTCGGCGATGCGGGTGGCCTGGGCGGCGTCCGGGCAAACGAGCCGGACCATTTCGACGGTGGTGCCGCGGCGCAGCGGGACGATGCGGGCGCTGGTGCGGGGTGCGCGAGCGGTTTTGGTCATGGTGAAGTCCTTTCCTGGGTTTCGCCGTCGGGTTCGATCCGGCCCCTGCCGGCTCCCCCTTCGGGTGCGGTCGCCCAGCGCCGCCGAGACGAGGGCCGCTTCAAGGTCCGGGGACCGCCAGGCGAGCGAGGTCCGGTTGCGGACAAGCGGGGTTCCAGCCTGCTGGAGCCCTGCGCCGGACGCGGCCGGACCTTGGCGAGATCGGCGGAAACCGGTCGCTTGCGACTTGGCCTTGAAGCGGACCGCCGGGGGCGCAGACCAGCAAACCCGAAGGGAGAGCCGACAGGGTGCGGGCCGGGTTGGCGATGCCGGAAAGATTCGCCCTGCCAGACCGCCGTCGCCGCGCCATGCTCGAGACGTTGGCTCAAAGCGCGCCGCGAGTTCAGGCACGGTCCTATTATGCCGCCGCGCCCTGCCGCTTTCCCGGGCGACACTCGGCTGGGCTGCGACAGTCGTGCGGGCGATCCGCATCTTGCGGGTTGTCACGAGCCTGACCGGACGCCGAAGCGTATCGGGCCCGCAACGCTTCGATCGCGGCATCCTGCCGGGCGAGCTTGCGCGAGAGGGTGTCGATCTCCGGCTGGCGCTCAGCCGTGATCGCCGCAAGGTTCGAACGGTAGCGCTCAAGGAACGCTGTCGAGTCGGGCGGCTTGCCGCGATGGTATCCGGACCGCTTGCGACCGAGCTGTGGAATCAGCGCCGTCATGCGACGGATGATCTGCCTGTCGATCATGTCGAGCTGGCGCTGCGTCTGGCGGCGCGCTTCCTCCATGCGTGAAAGCTGAGCAAGGCGTTGGGGAACGGCCGTCATGGCGACGTCCTCCCCTGCCAGGCGATGAAGCTCGACGGCCCGGAATAGACCGCGTGGCGGGTCTCATCGACGACGAAACCGAAGCGACCGATCCGGTACTCGTCGGATGGGACGAGAAAGCGTCGCTCCTCGGTGCCGGCGCCACGTCGGCCGCCCGGCGTGGCGACGACCTCGACGAAATCGGGGTGCTGGTCCGACGTGATCGCCGACGCGACGATCCAATCATCGGCGTGCTCCTGCTCGAAGGCACGCCGATCCTTCTCGCGGGACTCGCAGGGGCGAAGCACAGTGCCGAAGATCACCTCCCAGGCATCGGGCCAGCTATCCTTGATCGTGCGCTCCGCGCAGCGTCGCTCGTAGCTGGTGAACAGATGCGGGAAAGTGACCGCCACGATCGCCCAGCCCTCGTCTTCTTCATACCAGCCGCCCCGCGCGCGCAGCATCGAATGGACGCTGCGGTTGCGCGCGGCCGCGAGATGAAAGCCGCCATGACCTGCGGGCGAATGGCAGACGACGCCTTCTGCGTAGATGGTCGCGTGCTGGGAGCGGCCCCACGGCGTACTCGCCGTGGAACTGATCTCGCGGCGGCTCAGCGCGCGATTCTCGCGCTGATGCTCGGCGTTTTCCGCGATTTTGGCGCGGAAGGCCGCCTCGTCGGCGAGCTCGCCGGCGTGACCGTAAAAGTCGGATCGCTTCCACTCGGCCATCGGGTGGCCGATGCGCCACCCGGTGGCGAGATAGTGCCGGCCGTCGCGCACCGGCAGCATGGCGAAGGCGGTGTCGGCGACGCGAGCGACGAGAATACCGTCAGCCGCGCGGCCGAACTCGATCTGCGGAAATGCGATCGCGGATTCCGCGATCATCGTGGTGGAGGGAGCGGGCGTGCTCATGTGGCCGTCCTCCCTTGGAGGGCGGCTTCGTCCGCCGAGATCGCGCGCAGGACCGCGTTCGGATAGCCGTGCCGCGTCAGCCATTCTTCGGCGTCGGCGCGGTGACTTCCGAGATAGACCAGCTCGGCATCGTCGCCGGGCCGATCGAGCACGCGCACCGCGCCGACTTTCGGGCATTCTGTCACGACGAAGGTCAGGTCGCTGTCGACCGAGAAGGTGCGGTGGACGCGAAGCACCACGACACCGCCACCGCCGTAGTCGCCGGCATGCAGCGTGATGCTCGCGCTGATGACAGTGTTACCGACACGGCGTTCTGCCTGCTTGCGGATTAGGCGGCCGCTGCTGTTGCGGTGTTCCCAGGCCGCGAGCTTCTTGCGATGCCGCTCCGGCGGCCGCGGTATGCCGTCGGAAAACCGGATGATCGCCCCGAGCGGGGCGAGGTCGTAGATCGACTGTGCGGACATGACGTCCTCCTGTTCGTGGGAGTGGAAACGAAACCGCCGCCGGCTGAGCCGGCGGCGGGATGTCATTCGGATCGTTGGGTGGGGGCGGACTATTCCGCCGCCTCCGGGAAGGCCTCGGCGTCCGAAGCGTCGTCGCCATCGCCGTCCGCGGCTTCCGGGTCCTCGACCTGGTCGTCGGCCTCGTCCTCTTCGGCGACGGCGTTCGTCGCCAGCCAGGACGACACGGCGGCCTTGTCCGGAGCGAACAGCGCGGCCGCAGGCACGAAGCGGCCTTCCTTGAAGTGCTCGACCAAGGCCGTGCGGGTGTCCTTCACTTTCTGGCGGGGAAGAACCGGCGTGTCCTTGCACGAGCCTTCGAGCGCGGTGCGCGACAGGCACGACAAGAAGTCGTCGGTGCCCATGTTCGGCAGGAAGTTGTCCGCACCGACCACGTCACCGGCGACGCGGGCGACGATGCCGCTGTCGGTGCGGTTCTCCCGGCACGAAAGAACCTCGGCGAGGATCGAGCGCGCCGCGACGCGCAGCGTATCCATATCGAGGACGAGCTTGCCGTCCTGATCGAACAGCGTCACGGCATGGCGGGCGATGCGCCGGTTGCCGTAATAGGTCCCGCCGCTGCCGGAATCGACGGAAACGTTCTGGCCGGCGAAGGCGAGGATCAACAGCGCGATCAGCGTCTCGTCCTCGATCGGCGCGCGAGCCAGCGCCTCGTGCAGGGCGTCCGTCCGGAAGTCGCCGATCATCTCGAGGCCCTTGCGCGTCACGTCCGGACGCGGCTTCGAGACGGCGGCGGTCTCATCCGCAGTGTCAGTGCCGGCAGACCCGTCCTTGCCCTTCGGCTTCTTCGCCGCGGGCATGCGGTAATGCACGCTCTGCACCCGGCCGTCGCGGTCGAGATACATCGCCGTGCAATCCGACTTCGACGGCTTGCCGTAGACGCGCTCCGCCTTCGGCGGCAGCTTGACCTCGCCCCAATTCGTCGTCTCGGCGATGATGCCCTTCTTCGGCAGGTTGGCGGTCATCCACTCCTGCTGCGCGCCGAGGAACGCCTCGACATCCGTGGTGTAGCGGCTGTCCTCGTCCGCCGGCGCGAACAGGTCCTCGACCCACTGGATACCATAGGCCTGGGCAAGCTCGTCGCCGAAGCTGGCATGACGCGCGTACATGCGGGCCTTGGTCAGAGCCTGCGCCACGCTAAACCACGACACCTGCGGATCCGCCTTGGAGGGCTTGTGCTTCTTCCAGACCTCCTTCTGCTCATCGAGCGAGGCGGACGCGATGGTGCGGAGCTGCCGCTCGTCGGGCATGTCGCCCTTGACCATGTGATCGAGCATGACGGGCAGCACATTGGCGAGCAGACGGAGCTTCCTGATCAGCCGGACCGGCAGGGCCAGCGCAACGCCGATTGCTTCCTCGGTCCAGCCGAGCGCGACGAGGCGTTCGATCGCACGCCACTGGTCGACGGGATTGAGCGCTTCGCGGGCGATGTTCTCGATCATCGAGCGCATGGCGCCGTTGTCGTTGGCGGCCTCCTCGACGAGCACGTCGATCTCCTCGAGGCCGGCGGCGATCGCCTGCTTCACACGGCGATGACCGGCATTGATGACGTAGCCGTTGCCGCCGCCAGTCTCAGGCGTGATGACGGGCGGCTGGACGATGCCGACGGCCTTGATCGTCGCCAGCAGCAGGGCGTCGGCCTGCGGCGTCGACTTCGTCTGGCGCATACGGTCCGGATTCTCCTTCAGCGCACGCGGATCGACCTTGATGAGATGCATGGGATTTCTCCTGTTCGGGGTTTGCGGACCGCGCATCGCGCGTCCTTCGTCTTCTTTCCGAAGACACCCCCCGGGCCGCGGAGCGGTCGGGCCGGAACAACTGCGGCCGAGCATCCCGCCTGGCCGGACCAGCAGGGCTTGCGAGCCCTGCGCAGGACGACGGGCCGGGATCGCGCAGGCGGCGGTTGAGCGTCAGCGCTGCCGGGCTGGCCGATCTGCGAGCGGGTTCCCTCTCCCCCAGCTTTCTTCTTGAACTCCGCTACTCTTGACGCTATATTGCGTCATAATAATTGGCATCGAGAAGGAAGTTTGAGCGATGGGTCTCGCCCAATATGCGGATAACGGCGTCTTCGCGCCGCGCAGAATTGCGGAAGCTTTCCGGACGACGAGCGAGGAGATCGCTCGCACAGCTGGATTGGGCAAGGACGCGATCCAGCGTAAGGATCGGGTTCGATCGGACAAAACCCAGCGGCGTCTGCGCGAAATGATCGAGGTCATCAACAAGGTTGAGTCGCGCTTTGGTACGGCGCTAATGGCTTATGCGTGGTACCGCTCCGAGCCATTGTCCGGTTTCTCGGGCCAGACCGCGATGCAGCTCGTGCGCTGCGGTCGGGCCGACGACGTACTCGACTATATTGATGCAGTCGACGCCGGCGTGCACGCCTGACCGTGCCACTCCGCTACGAAGGAAAACTCTATCGGGCATTGAACCCAATCTATGCACGCGAGCCGCTGTCGGGACTTGGCGCTGAGCTCTACGGTGGTCGGTTCAATCCAAAAGGCGTGCCAGCGCTTTATTCTTCACTGTCCATAATGACTGCGCTGAGGGAAGCCAACCAGGTCGGCAACCTGCAACCGACGACACTCGTCTCCTATGACGCGGAGATCGAAAATATCTTCGATACCCAAGACGAGGCCGCACTCATGGCTGAGGGGGTGGACGCCGCCACGCTCGCAGACGCGACGTGGCGTGATCAGATGAAAGCGAACGGAGAGGCGAAGACACAGGCCTTTGCAAGGCGACTTATCACCGCCGGATTTAACGGTCTGCTAGTCAAAAGCTTTGCGACAGGCGCGAGCGCAACGGATCTAAACCTCGTGCTCTGGCGATGGAGCGGCAACGCCCCGGCCCGTCTCGTCCTGATCGACGACGAGAACCGGTTGTCGCGATAGAACGCTTACGCCGCGATCCAATCGTTGCGACTTTCTCTATCATTCGCAAGGTCAGCTTGCACCTCCGCCAACTGGCGGCGCTTCTCGGCGAGCTCCGCGGCGAACGCGAAATCGCCGTCCTCGCGCGACCGGTAGGAGGCAAGTCGGCGATGCGCGTCGGCGAGACGCTGGCGATAGCGCTCCCGCTCACCCTCGAAATCATCGAGCGCATGCTCGAGGCGGGAGATCGCGCCGAGCGGCGTCACGGTGACGGGCAACTCGATCTCAACCTCGGCGCCGGTGCGGATCAGGGCGGTGCTGTACCGGTAACCGTCGCGGCAGAAGCGCTCGCCGGTATAGTCGAGGTCAAAGCCGCCGATCACGGCAATGGTGCTCTCGCCCTCCTGCTGAAGCTGCACCAGGGTCAGGATTTCCTTCATCAGCGCGCGGCCAGCCTCCTTGCGCTCGAGATGGCGCTTGCCGGCGATGCTCGCGGCGAAGGCATCGCCCGTTGTGGGAACGCGGCGCTCGATATCCTCGCCGACTTCCGCGATCCGCCGCGTCGCGAACTCGATGTCGCGCTCGGCGTCGCGGATCTGCCGGCGAACCGCGTGCTGGTCGTCGATATGCGCGGCGCGCAGGCGCTCGAACCGGGCGATGTCGGCCTCTAACCCGGCCTTCTGCATCAGCCGCTGGTCACCGCTGGCGATCGCCTTGGCCATGGCGAACTGGTTGGCCTGGCCTTCGCCGAGATCCTCGAGCCGGCGGATCGACGTGTCGCCCGAGAGCGCGGCGGCGATGAAGCGGGCCTTGCGCTCATTGTTCTGCCACATGCTGGCGTCGAGCGAGCCCTCGGTGGCATAGGCGAAGATGTCGATGACGTCGTGCTGATTGCCCTGCCGCTCGATCCGGCCCTCGCGCTGCGCGATCTGCGACGGCAGCCACGGCACATCGAGGTGATGGAGCGCCTTCAGCCGAAGCTGTGCGTTGACGCCGGTGCCCATCGTGTCGGACGAGCCGATGAGGAAGCGGACCTTGCCGGCGCGCACATCGCCGAACAGGCGCTGCTTGGCCTCGGACTTCTTGAAGTCCTGCATGAAGGCGATCTCGGACGCCGGCACGCCGAGGCGGATGAGCTCGTCTCTGATCCAGCGATAGGCCGAGAAGCCGCGTGTCTTCTCGACGTTGATGGTGCCGAGATCGGAGAATATCATCTGCGCGGCGCCGGGCAGCTCGTAAGGCTTGCCGTCGGCGCGCACGTAGCTGTTCGCCGACGTCTCCTGCCAGATGCGCAGGGCGTTGGCGACGAGCAGGTTCAGCTTGTTGTCCGGCTCGTTGTCGTTGTCCGGATCGACCAGACGCAGGTCGATCGCGGCATGGCGGCCGTCGGTGATGACGGAGAGCAGGATGTCGTCGCCCGGTTGCGGCGGCCCATCGCGCATCTCGATCGCCTTGATCCGCGCGTCGAGAACAAGCTGGTAGCGCTTGAAGGCGGACGTCGGCTTCGCGGTGAAAATCTGCCGCTTTCCGGTCGAGATCGCCGGAATTTTGACGCACTCGCGCAGGTCCTCCGGTATCACCACGTCGGCGAAAGAGCGGAACATGGCGATCAATTCGGGGACGTTGACGAAGGTCGCGAACCGCGTGACCGGCTTGTACTTGCCGTTGGGCTGGAGCTCGAGCTCGGTCGAGACATCGCCGAAGGTCGAGGCCCAGGCGTCGAACTCGTGCAGGCCGCGATCCAGAAGCGCCGCGTAGCCGAGGTAGCGTTGGACTGAGAACATCTCGCCGAGCGTGTTGGTGATCGGCGTGCCGGAGGCGAGGACGAGTGCGCGGCCCGGGTTCTTCGTCTCGATGAAGCGGGCCTTTACGTAAAGGTCCCAGGCGCGCTGCGAACCATTGGGATCGACGCCCTTCAACGTCGACATGTTGGTGGCGAAGGAGAGTTTTCTGAACTCCTGCGCCTCGTCGACGATGATCTGGTCAACGCCGATTTCCGAGATCGTCAGCAGATCGTCCTTGCGGGTGGCGAGCGCTTCGAGCCGCTCCTTCAATCCCTCCTTCAGCCGTTCGAGCCGCTTGCGCGAGACGCGGTCGTCGCCTTCCACCTTGGTCAGCAACGTCTCATAAAGCTCCAGCTCGTCCTGGATCATCTGCTGTTCGAACGCCGACGGAACGCCGACGAACCGGAACGCCGAGTGCGTGATGATGATCGCGTCCCAGCTGGCGGTCGCCGAGCGCGACAGGAAGCGATGCCGCTTGTCCTTGGTGAAATTCGTCTCGTCGGCGACGAGGATCCGGGCGCCCGGATAGAGCGCCAGGAATTCGCGCGCCGCCTGCGCCAGACAATGACCGGGCACGACGAGCATCGCCTTGGCGATCAGGCCGAGCCGGCGTTGCTCCATGATGGCGGCGGCCATCGTCATCGTCTTGCCGGCGCCGACGGCGTGGGCGAGATAGGTCGCGCCCGAGGCGATGATGCGCCAGATGCCGCGCTTCTGATGCCCGTAGAGGACAAAGGCGCCTGAGGCGCCGGGCAGCTTCAGATGCGAGCCCTCGAAGGCGCGGGGCACGATGTTGTTGAAGCGGTCGTTATAGACCCGCGCCAGGCGATCGGTCCGGTCAGGATCGGACCAGATCCAGGTCTGGAAGGCAGTCTTGATCTTTTGCAGCTTCTCCTTCGCCGCTTCGGTGTCGACGACGTTGAGAACGCGGCGCTCGCTGTCGCCGTCCTTGATGGTGTCGAAGATCTGCGGCACCGCGGAATTGAGCGCATCCGACAGAAGTTGCCCGGCGTGCCGTCGCTCGGTGCCCCATTCCGACGTGCCGGCGGCCATCCAGCCGAGCTGGCGGGCCTCGACAGTCCACGACGCCAATTCCGGCATGTGATGGATCTTGATCTCCGCGCCCATCGTCTCGTGAACGAAGGCGATGATGTCCGCGGCGGGAATCCACGGTGCGCCGAGGCGCGCGGTGATGTCGGATGGCCGCAGATCGGCGGGCTGCACGCCCTGCAACGCCGTGACGTTGCGCGCATAGGCGGGGTCGAGCGCGGCGGCAGCTTCAGCCGCCACGAGCTTGGAGCGAACCGCGCCGGAGAGATAGGCATCGGCCGTCTGCCACGCGCCGTCGGTCGGATCACGGAAGATGGCGCTGCCGAGTTCGGCGATGACGTCGTCCGCATCGCGATGCAGGAGTTCGGCGATATGGTCGGGATCGACACGGCCCCGCTCGTTGAGCACGACGGCGAGCGCATCGGCAGCGCTGGTGATGAGGGGCGACGCGGGCGGGGCGATCACCCGTTCGGTGAAGATCGGGCCCGGCTTCGCCGTGTCGGTTTCGAGATCGTAGTCTTCGATCGAAGCGACGAGCCAGCAATCGGGATCGTCGAGGAATGGCTGCAGGTTGGGCCGGCGATGCGTTTCGCGCACTCCGCCGGTTTCTGCGTCTTCGCTCGTCGAGACGACGGTGCTGTTGATCGGCCCGAAGGCGCGGACGAAGTTCGACCAGGCGATGCGTAAGCGGACCTGCGCGTCCTTCCACGGCCGGTCAAACTCCTGGCACTTCAGCACCTCGCGAACCGCGTCGCGGATCGGGATCAGCTTCTGAATGATCCGGACGTGTTTCTCCGGAACGCCGTCGGCGCTGCGGCCCTTGCGCACCGTGATGGCGGCGGGCTCGCCATCAAGGATCTGCATCAGGCCGCGGGCCTTGTCGAAGAAAAAGCTGCCCTCCCGCACATGGCGATCGGCATTCACATGGACGGATGCCTCGTGGTCTACTTCCTCCACGTCGAACTCGATCGGCTCGGGCTCGCCGTTATAGATGCCGTCCGGAAGGCGGGTAATCGCCTCGTCCAGCGCGAGGCGGAGATCCTCGCTGGGTTTTGGAAGACAGGTGTAGGTCTCGCCGAACGGGCCGGCGGTCAGCGCATGCATCCCGAGCACAAGCCCGCGATGGCGCGTGAACCAGCGGTTGACGCGAATGGCGCCCTCGTCCTCGGTTGCCGGACGCACCTCCTCGAGGTCGAGCCAGGACAGATCGCCTTCCGGCTCGCCGGGCTTGCGCCGGCGGAAGAACAGGATGTCGATGACGACGTCGGTGCCGGCATCGGCGCGAAAGCTGCCTTCCGGCAGACGGATCGCACTGACGAGATCGGCGTGCTGCGCGATGAGCTCGCGCGCCGCCCCGTCGGCCTTGTCCATGGTGCCGTGCGACGTGACGAAGGCGGCCAGCGCCCCCGGCTTCAGCAGGTTGATCGCCTTGACGATGAAATAATCATGGAGGCGAAGCCTGAGCGAACGCAGCGCGCGGTCCGATCGCACGGTGCGATCGGAGAAAGGCGGATTGCCGATCGCCAGATCGAAGCGTGGCGGCAGCTCGGTGCGCGCGAAATCGCTGCTGACGATGCGCGCGCGCGGCTGCAACAGACGCGCGATGCGGGCGGTGACCGGATCGAGCTCGACGCCGGTCACGTGCGAGACCTCGCGCAAATCCTCGGGCATCAGCGCCGGAAACAGACCCGTGCCGATGCCGGGCTCGAGCACGCGGCCGCCGCGCCAGCCCAGACGCCGCACTGCAGCCCAGATCGCCCGGACGATGAACTCCGGGGTGAAATGGGCATACTGGGTGCAGCGTGCGAGCGAGGCGTAATCCGCGTCGTCGACCGCATCCTGCAGATCGGCGCCGATCTCGTCCCAGCCTTGCGCGAATTCGGTTTCGCCCGGCCGGCGGAAGACGCCATTTGCGAGCTCCGAGGCGCCAAAGCCGGTGAAACGGATGAGTTGTCGCTGCTCCTCGATCGTCGCAGACCGCTGCTCCGCATCGATCTGCGAGGCGAGCCGGACCGCCGCGATGTTGTCGCGGGCGCGCTGCTTCCAACCCTTGGCGAGGCCGCGTTCGCCGGACAGATAGAAATTGTCGCCGCGCTTGCCGGGACCGGCCGCGGGCACCCGCGCTGATATGACCGGCGGTGTCGCTAGAGCCGGCGTTGACGGTGGTAGATCGTCGTCATGGTCGTCATCGCTGCGGGAATCGGCGAACGCGGTGACGCCGAGGCCGAGGCCTGACGAGAGCGCGGTGTTGCCGAACAGATCGAGGGTGAAGGGATCGTCATGCGCCATGGGGAATGTCCTTCTGTTGGGCGCGCGCAGCTGCCCATCGGCGCGGGCTGCGACGACGGCACGGCGTTGCGGAAGTGAGAGGAGGTCCCGGCGCAACGCCGGGTGCGGAAAAAGCGAAGCCCGGCGCGTGGCCGGGCTGTTCGCAAGTCGGAGAGGGAGAGGACAGGCTAGGCCGCGATCGTCTCCGGCAAATGGCGGAGCTGGACTGGCAGTTTGGCCGCTATCTCTGCGTCGGTGAGCGCGTCGAGCAATTTCAACACGGTGCCGAACCGCCCAGCATAGACGAGCACGGTGCGGCGGCCATGCATGGACGCGGGCCAGCGCTCGCCGGCATAGCCGCGATAGTCTTCATGCGTGCTCGACCAGATGTGCTCGAGCCGCTCATCGCGAGTCATGGCGCGAACCGGCCGCGACTCGCGCTCGATGATCGCTGCCTTCATCCGTTCCGGCGAAGTCCGATCCGAGAGATCGCAATAGCCGTGAAACCAGCGTCGCCGTCCGTCGATGGCGAGCGCGAAGAAGACACTGGTGACGCTGCCAGTCATGAACTCACGCATCGCGAATAGATCGCCGCGCAGGAACAGCGGCGGCAGGATGTCGAGCATGTGATCGTGCTCGGCCTCGGCGATCTCAAACCACTCACCGGCGAAGAGATGCGCGGCGTCGCCGGCAGCCCAGGTCGGATCGCCACGATGGCGGTTGAACATGCGATACATCTCATGGCGCGTGGCGACGCCCTGGAAGATCTTGCGGATTGTCGGGAGGGTGTGCATGGCGGCTCCTTTCGGCCTGGCGAACTGAGGCGCGAGCGATCCGCCTGATCCCTCGTCACTTCAGCCCTTCATCACCCCTCCGGCGGGCCGCCTCTCCGGTCCGGCGGGTCAAGGGCCGCGGCACGCGGGCGAAGCGCACCCTTGACGCGACGGCCGGGCATGCGGCATCGCGCCTTCAATTCTTTTGCTCTCTCCCATCCTTTCCCGCTCTTCAGCGAGGCGCCGCTCGGCATTCGCGATCGCCGCAAGCGCCGCCTTGAACACGGCCGAGCCGCGCTCCTCCGCGAGATCCGTCGATGCCACGACGGCAACGCAGGCGGCGTGGATATCGTTGTCGCTGACGGCATCGGACGCGAGTTTGGTCGCGGCGCTGTCATGGGCGATGACCTCGCCGACCGTCGTTCGTACTTCGGCCTCGTCGAAGCGGAGCAGGACGTGAACGCTGGGCGCGGCCGCAGCCGCTGCCGCTTCGCGGAATCCCGCGAGCATCTCGTCGGTCGCGCCTGACCTGATCGCGTCCGCGGTGATCAAGACGGCCATGCCGCCGAAGCCGTCCGGTCGCATCTTCGAGCAGGTGAAGGCGGAAGAGACGGCGACCTCATCGAGCGTCGGGGAGCGGCGCACGATGTCCTGAAAGATCGTCGCCCAGGAGATGACGGTCAGATCGAGTTCGACATGAGTCTCGCCGGCTTCTACCTCGGCCAGCCGATCGGCGACGATGGCGATGAGGACACTGTCAACGTCGGCCGAGGCGCGATACGCGTCGCGCAGCTCCGCGACATCGAGCTCGAGGCACTCCGCCGGACTTTCCTCGGCGAAGAAATAAAGGCCGTCGCTGTCGGGTTCGGCGCTGAAGATATGAGACAGGACGAGCCGCTCAAGCTGCGTCATGTCGCTGTCGGGAATCGTCGTCTGCACGACGGTCGGAACGTAATAGCTGGCCATGTCCGGCTCCTGAAAATGCAAAAGCCCGGCAAGGCCGGGCGGGATGTGCGGAGGGAAGGATGTGCGCCGGCGGATCAGTCGGGATCGCGGGCGCCGGCGAGGATGGCCTCGGCCTTGGCGATGGCCGGCAAGGCGCGTTCGCGCCAGTAGGCGCGATCGAGCGCCTCATCGTCGCCGCTCAGCACCTTCACCAAACCGAGCAGCACCTCGAAATGATCGGCCTTGCGCTGCAGCGTTTCGCGATAGTGCGACGGCACCGGCACGGATGGACCGCTATAGGCGGTGTCACGGCCTTCCCAGGCGCCGGTCACATAGGTTTCGCCGGCAGTTTCATAGTCGCGCTTCTCGTTGTCCCAGTCGTCGTCCTCGATAGCGAGGCGGCAGGCCTTAGCGAGGCTCGCCGCCACGTAGCTGCGCTGGCGATAGACCGGCAGGCGATAGGTGGTCTCGATCGTGAAGATGGGCATGAGGGTCGTCCTTCCCTTCGGGTGTTGCAGACACCCTCGGGCCGGCCGCATCGAAGGGTCCGGCGGGTCAAGGGCCGCGGAACGCGGGCGCAGCCTCCCTTGACGCGCCGGCCGGGCGTGCGGCAGCAGGGTTCATCCGGCTGCTGCTACCGGCTCCTCCGCCAATCGGCCGACGAGGATCTTCAAATCATCATTCCAATCGCCGGCGCGCGGCCGCGACCGCGCGTAGGACGCGCCCGTCTCAGCAGCGATCACGCGCAGGCGCTCGGCATAGACATCGCCCTGCCGATTGTTGTCGGTCGCGGCGACAAGTCGGGCGTCTGCGCGCATAGCCAGACCGCGGATGGCCTCCTCGCTTGCCGGGGACCAGCCTCCGCCGGTGCTGACGAAAAGCGTGTCCGGTCGCAGAACCTGGATCGCGGCGAGGCTGATGGCGTCGATCGCGGCCTCCGTCACGCAGACCCGGGACGCGGCCGCAGGACCGAAGCGGAACAGCTCCTTCGCTCCGCCGGTGGCGAAGCCGCGCCATTGCGATCCGCGCTCTTCCCAGCCGACCAAAGCCCCGTCGACACGGCGGTGCGCCGCCCACATGCTTCCCTGCGGCCCCTCGCGGAGGAGGCCTTGTTCGACCGCGACTGCCACGATCGTGTCGGGAATGCCGCGTTCCACCGTCAGGTAGCGCCAGGCCGGCGAGCCGGGGCGCGGAATGCCGCGGCGCATCCAGCGATCGGCAATGGGGTGCAGCGTCGTGGGGCGGGGCTCGCGCTGCCACGCCGGCGGGCTCGGAACGAATCCGATAAGCGAAGCGACATGGGCGCAGGCCTGGGCGAAGCCTTGCGCCCCGAGATGCTCGGCCAAATCGAACACGTCGCCTTTCGCGGTCGACAACGGGTCGAACCAGCCGCGATCGTTGTGAATGACGATGATGATCTTTGCGTCGCGGCGGTACTTGACCGCCCGGCGCGTGCTTTCCTTCAGATCGACCTTCCAGCCGTCCTGTTGGAGCAGGGCGGCGCATCCGACCCTGGCTCGTAATTCTTCGATTTCACTTTTCTCCATGACCTTCACCGGGCGCACATCCCGCGCCACCCGGTCCTTTCTTCAGTTGACGTCCCTTCGCCCTATCGCGAAGGCACGCCACCCGCCCGCCGCGAAGCGTGCCGGATGCAAGGGCGCGCTGACAAGCCGTCCAACATGTCGGACTCCGGCCGCGGCGAAGCTTCCCTTGCGGCCGGTACGGCGCCAGCGGCAGCGGTCACCCGGCTCAATGAGCCGGGGACCACGGATCGTATTCATGCACGATGGCATCCTCTTCGCCGTCGTATTCGCTGGAAACCATGACGCCGTTATCCTGACTCTGTGTTCTGTCTTACCGCTGTGACGTTCGCAGCACACGATCAACGTTGACGACATTCCCCTTCGCTTGAGGTGAGGCGATGCGATTTTCCCGCCGGGACGGGCTCGAGCCCGTCCCGGCGGGAAAATCGCGGCCGAGGAGAACAGGATGCCCCAGCTCTTCTTCACGGATCTTTCGACGCTGCGGCAGTCTGTTACGGTTGATGGCGTCGTCCACAGGCTGTCGGTGGATGAAGTCGCAGCCGCCGAGAAGCTGAACCTCGTGGACGGCATGCCGTTCATTCTTGGCGATGACGACAGCTACGATCACGACCTGAACCGGTTCTTTCGAGCTTGCCCCACGTTGGGGGTTCGTTCGCCCAACAGCTTGCGCGCCTATGGTTGGGATATCCTGATCTGGATGCGCTTTCTTGCCGAGCGCCGAGACAACAGAGCCCTCTGGGCGGCTGATCGGCACGATGTCGCAGCCTTCCATGCGGCGCGACGTCTGGCGCTTCCTCCGGCGCGCATCTCGGCCGCGAGCTGGAACCGGTCGGTAGCAGCGCTCGACAAGCTTTACCGATGGGCTCTTGAAGAGGGAATGATCGCCAAATCGCCTTTCACCTATCGGCAATCATGGCGACGGACGAACGGCGGCGGGGCCATAGCGGTCGCTGCCAATGTTGCCACCGAGCGCGGCGCACGGACACGCGATATCCGGTTCCTTTCCCTGGATCGGTATCTCCTGTTTCGCGAGATCGGCTTGCGTGGTCGTCTTCCAGACGGGAGCGAGGATCCCACCTGGCAGGGCCGCAACAGCGAGCGCAATGCGTTGTTCGCCGAATTGCTCGTCACGACGGGCCTGCGGCTCCAGGAAGCGGCAAGTCTGCTCTGGATCGAGTTCCCGAGGACGGAGCCGGTCGGTGCATTGAGGAGCCGATCTTTCCGACTGGCGCCGGCCATTGCCAAGGGTAGCAAGGGGCGCGAGATCCGCTTGCCCGAGCGCGTGCTGAAGCGTCTGCATGAATACGCGGCGTTGGAACGGACCAATGTCCTCATGCGCCTTTCGCAACCGCGCAATAGGTCAATCGAACATCCGATCCGTGTCGTCAGCCACGATCGGGGAAGGCTCCTTCTGGAAAAGGACACAGTTCGAGCCAGTGTCGACGTGCTGGCGCCGCGCGAACGCAGCCGCTTGGTATGGGCGGAAACATCCGAACCATTGTGTCTTTGGCTGGCGGAAGGGGCGCGGCCCATGCCCCCGGCCGCTTGGGAGGTGGTCTTCCGGAGGGCAAGCGTACGGTGCAGGCGGTTCGGGATCGACCTCGACGTCACTCCGCACATGATGCGCCACACCTTTGCGGTTCATATGCTGTCGCTGCTCGTGCGTGAACAGATCGGATGGGTACTCGACGAACGCCGATCCCATATCGGCGCGGCGTACCGCCGCTTGATTGGCGATCCTCTTCTGAAGTTGCAGCGTTTGCTGGGCCATAGCCGCATCGAAAGCACTCACATCTACCTGGATTGCATGGAAGAAAGCCAGGAAATGATCGACGCTGCGGTCGAGGCCTGGGAACTGCGCGTTAATGCTGGTGGACCCCTGTGATGAAACGCGGTCGTCGTGCCACCTTCCCAGTTGGAATCGAATTGTTCGACACTCAAGAGGAAAATCCGCAAAATCCGCTCGTCTTCGTCCTTCGGACGGAAGATGCCGGGAGGATCGACGTCAATCTGTCTTCCTGGCCGCTGACGGCGCTGACCCATGAGGTTGCGCCATTCCTGCAGGAGTATCTCCACCGGATGGGGCCGGCACCACTCTGGAAAACCGCAGGCACCTTTATCCGCCGTCTGCGGCGGTTCTGGCTGTTCCTGGAAGGGGCGTCGGTAAAACCTCGTCGTCTCGACGACTTAACTCCGGCGGTAATCAATGCCTATGAGGACTGGCTGGAGCAGAACGGCGGCGAGCGACCCAATCAGCGCAATGTGCTCGGTGCTCTGATCGGGGTGCTGCGCGTCGCCGCCGAGCTCAATCCTGAAAGGCTTCCGCCCGAAACACTGTTGCGCCTGAAATACATCGGTCACGGCGAGCACGGCGTCTCAAAGCCGCGCGATGCCTACAGTGGGAGGATTGCCTCGACGTTGCTGCAGGCAGCGATGCGCCAGATCATCGAGGCTCGCGACCGGATAGCGACGGGCGAGGCTCTGCCTCCCCCACTTCTGGATGTAGGCCGTGATCCAGAATTGCGCCGTCGCTATGACCTAGTGGTCGAACAGATTGTGACGGCGGGAGTAGTCGCCGGGGAAGGCGCGCTGTTCGACAATCTGCGCTACCACGCTCATAGATGCGGGCTCGAGCCGCCTCCGGTCGAGGAACTGCATGCCGGCTTCCATCTGACCCGGTACGATGTCGTCGGCTTCCTCGTCTGGCTGTCCTTGACGACCGGCATGGAGATCGAAGCGCTGCGTGGGCTTGAGGCTGACTGCTTGCGCAATCCCAACCGGGGTTATGTCGAGATCGAGTATCGAAAGCGGCGCGCGCATCATGCCCAGTGGAAGCGCTTGCGTGTCCGCGATGGCGGACGGGAGACGCCCGGAGCCGTCCTGCGGCTGGCGATCAAGCTGACGGAAAAGGCTCGGCAGCACACTGGATCGAGCAAGCTCTGGATCACCTGGAAGCCGGGGCGCCTGTCGTCGCCGAAAAAGCTGGGGACCTGCGTGGCCGCGTTTGTCGAGAAGTACGGAATCGTCGATGACGCCGGAAAATCGCTGGCGCTCAATCTCTCCAGGCTGCGCAAGACCCAGAAGGCTGACTGGTATAAGCGGACCGGAGGGCAGTTGGAGAACTTTGCCGTCGGCCACACGGTAGCGGTGGCGGCCAACCATTATGCCGACATCCCCGCCCTTCGGCATCTGCATGAGCAGACGATAGTCGAGGCACTGACCGACGCGATGGCGCCGGCTCTGCGACCTTGGATCGTTGTGCCCGCGGATGAAGCCCGGCTGCGAACCTCAGCCGACGCGACCGGGCTGCCGGTGCCGTCGGAAAAGATCGGCCCGCTCCTGGACGGAGAGCAGGATCTTTGGCTGGCGGCGTGCAGCAACTTCCGCGTCAGCCCTTTCGGTCGGGAAGGCGAAGCCTGTCCGACGCCGTTCTGGGGGTGCCTGGAATGCTCCAACGCGGTCATTACCGCACGGAAACTACCGGCGCTGATCGCGTTCCAGGCGTTCATGGACGAGCTGCGGGAGGCGTTGCCTTCTGGCGACTGGAACGAGAAATTCGATCGGCCATACCGCAGGATCACGGAGCAAATTCTGCCGATGTTCCCGTCCTCCGTCGTCGGAGGCGCACGGGTTGAGGCGGCAGAATCCTCGGCGCGGTTGCTCTATCTTCCGCCGGAGGCTTACGGCTCATGACCACTACCTCTCCTTTGAACGATGAGCGTGCCGTCTCACGCCTCAGGGTCGATGACGACATCGTTTTGGCTTCGATGCCTCTCAGGGATGGTACCGACCGAGCGGCGCTCTCGCGGTTCGGCGATGATGTCTGGGATATGGCGCCGGCGATGTTCAACATGGCCAGAAAGGCCTTTCGAACGGTCGACTTCGGCGTGATCCCCTGCGCGGCAGAGCGGTTGCTTGCGAAGGAATACATCTATGCCTGGATGAATGAACGGCGCGCCGACGGTGAGCCGCGGTTGCGGCCAGTCTCCGGCCATACTGCGCTTGCGACGCTGCGCCGGTTCCTGGACTTCGTGCGCTCGCGGATCGGCAAGCTCGATCTGGCAAACGTCGATCAGGATTTGATCGATGCATACGCGACCCATCACCGGGCGCGGCCGATCACGCCGGGGCGCGTGGGTGTGTGCCTCAGGCCCATCGTCCAGCTTCATCGCCTGGCGCCCTATCTGACGTGCGGTGGCATCACCTTCACCCCGTGGCGCGGCCGACCGGTCTATCGGGCAACCGGCCAGGGAACGCGCTGTTCGGAAAACCGGACCGCGCGCATCCCGGAGCCGGTCATCGGCGCAATGCTGCGATGGGCCTTGAAATATGTCGAGCACCTCTGCGACGACATCTTCACTGCCCGGGCTGAAGCCGATGCACTGAACAGCCGGTTCGCAGCACGCTCGCGCGCCCGCCACACGCGGCCCGCGGTAATGCTGGCCTCCTGGATCGACAAGCGTCGCGAGGAAGGAAGAGGCATTCCTGTCTGGGAAAGACCTCTTTCGATCGGGGGGCTGACCGGCAGATTGTCGCGGGGCGGCAGGTTTGATGGCGAGGTCATCAATCTGAAGCTCCTGACGATGCAATGCGGGCTGCATCTCACCACCGTCCACAAAGATCCGGCCCTGTTGTCGATGGTTCATGATGCTGTCGACGAGCTTGGGTTCGAGGTGGGCGGGATGGACACGCCGATCTCCCCGGATCCCGACACGGGGCGACCGTGGCGGGAGCGCTTCGATGCCATCAGCCTGGCGCGGGAAGAACGGCACCTGCAGACGGCCGCCTATATCGTGTGTTGCTATCTGACGGGCATGCGCGACGGTGAGGTGCAGTCGCTGCGATCCGGCTGCCTGAAACGGAATCTCGACCGGGACGGGCGAACAGAAAGGCTGGCGATTGAGGGCGTGACCTGGAAGGATCGCGGCGCTCGCGGCGAACAGGTCGAATGGATCACCATCGAGGCCGCCGTCCAGGCGATCGGGGTTGCCGAGCGTCTTTCGGAACGATTCCGCCGGAATGCGGGGACAGAGCGGCTATGGCTTGCCCTTGACGACCGCGAGACGAACAATGCCGAGACGCCGATACTCATCGCCAAGAAGATCAACCAATTCCGAGAACATCTCGATGAGCGATATGGCGCGGACGATAGTCCTGTGATCCCCCGAGTGGGAGAAGACGTCTGGCGCTTCAACACCCGTCAGTTCAGGCGAACGCTGGCCTGGTACATCGCGAACCGGCCCTTCGGGGTTGTCGCCGGCAAAATCCAGTACAAGCACGCCTCCGTGGCCATGTTCAACGGCTATGCCGGCTCGTCCGCATCCGGCTTCAGGCAGGAGGTCGAACAGGAACTGGCGCTCGGACAACTCGACGACATCATCGACTACTTCGAAAACCATCGACGCGGTCACGGTCCAGGCGGACCCGCCGGTAAGCGCGTCGGCGTGGAACTGGAGCGGGTCGGCCGCGAACTCGGCCCGCTTCCGGGGCAACTGGCCGATCGCAAGCGCCTGAAGGCGATGCTGGCGCATCTGGCGCGCACGCTGCATGTCGGATATCTGAACGACTGCTTCTTCGACCCATTGACGGCGCTCTGCCTGCGGGAGTCTGAGAAACCTTCAGCCTCGGTGCCGGTCCTGTCGCGATGCGCGCCCGACCGATGTCCCAACGCCTGCCTCGTCGAGCGACATCTCCCGCCATGGGAAGCCTCCATTGCACAGGCGGAGGATCTTCTCGCCGACAAGCGTCTCTCCCCGCTGCAACGCGAAGCGCTGCGCCTGGACAACGACAGAAAACGCAGGCTCATCGCGCCGTTGAAGGAACGCACATCATGAAGCCGGTCAGTGCAGCCACGGAACAGGCGCTTCGTGAGGCGATGGCGCGCCTCCTTTATGGGTGCCCCCGCGTGGCTGATGGCAGGCTGACGGTTGTGAATCTGGCCATCGAGGCAGGTGTCAGTCGCGCGACCGCGAACCGCGCTTCCGAGGTGCTGGAAGCCTTCCGCCATGCAGTTGCCGAGTCGAGAGCCCGGCGCAACGCGACGGATCGGCCGGCGGGGACGGCCCGGGCCGAACAGGAGCGGCGCGCCGTCGAAACCGTGCTCGCCCAGCATCGTCAAGTCCGCGCGCTGTGCCAGCTTATGGAACGGCGGCGCGATAACCGCACCGCCGACGTCATACCGATCATCGGCAGGAAACGCCCTTGACGCCGATTGTGCTCACCCGGCGCAGCAGGAGAGTTTGGCGATGTCCTTGCCGAACGAAAGTGCTGCGAGCTTCAGCCCCTCGACCGTGGTGAGGTAAGGAAAGATCGTGTCCGCGAGGTCATCGACGGTGAGACCCTGGCGGATCGCGAGAGCCGCGGTCTGAATGCTGTCGGCACCTTCCGGCGCGAGGATGTGGGCGCCGAGCAAACGACCGCCAGCAGCATCGGCCACGAGCTTGATAAGCCCACGAGTGTCGCGGGCGGCGAGTGCGCGCGGCACCTGATCGAGACCGATCGTCGAAACGCGGATCTCATGCCCGGCCGCACGCGCCGCCGCCTCGGTGAGACCTACGCTTGCGACCTGCGGATCGGTGAAGACGATAGCGGGCATGGCGCTGTTATCGTAGCGCAGGCTGTCGCCATTGAGGGCGTTCTTGGCGGCGAGCTTGGCGCCATAGGCGGCCATGTAGACGAACTGGTCGCGGCCGGTGACGTCGCCGGCGGCATAGACGCCAGCCTTGGTCGTGCGCATGCGGTCGTCGACCACGATGCCGCCCTTCGCCGAGACGGTGATCCCGTGCTCGGCCAGCCCAAGGCCTTCGATGTTGGGCGTGCGGCCCGTGGTGATCAGCACCTGATCGGCGTCGATCTGGACATCGTGACCGTCACGCGTGACGGTCAGTGACGCTCGGCCCTCGGTTTTGCGGATCGCGCGGTAAGCGATGCCGGAGATAACGGTGATGCCTTCATCCTCGAAATACCCCGTGAGCGCCGCGCCGATCTCGGGCTCGGCCTCGGGGAGCAGTCGGGACCGGCAGACGAGGGTCACCTTGACGCCGGCACGGGCGAACATCTGGGCGAGCTCCGCGCCGATATAACCGCCGCCGATCACCAGCAGCGATCGCGGCAGTTCCTCGAGGTCGAGCGCCGTCGTACTGGTGAGATACGGTACGGTCTCGAGGCCAGGAATAGCAGGAACTGCCGGCCGCGCGCCGGTTGCGATAATGATCTTGCCAGCGGCAATACGCGCGCCGTCAACTTCGACACCGCCGTCGAGGAGGCGAGCCGGCCCGTCGCGATAGGCGATACCATTGTACGCGGGGAGCAGGTCCGCGTATTTGGCCTGGCGCAGCCCAGACACGAGCGTGTCCTTCTGACGAACGGTTCCGCGCCAGTCTGTCAGTTCGGCTTCAGCAGTAATGCCGGCAAAACGTGCCGCCACGCGAGCGTTATGAAGCGTCTCGGCCGCGCGGATCAGGGTCTTCGACGGCACGCAGCCGACATTGACGCAGGTGCCGCCGATGGTGCCACTGCCGATGAGCGCCACCTGTGCGCCCTGATCGGCGGCCGTGATCGAGGCCGAGAAGCCGGCCGAGCCGGCGCCGATGACGACGAGATCGTAAGCGCCTCCATTGCGACCGTTTGTGCGCAAGGGTCGGTTGGCGACCACCAGGCTCTTCGACGCCACATCGAGACCAGCGAGGCTCGGCCCGAACAGAGCACGGCCGGCTTCCAGTCCTTCCTCGATCGACAGCCGGAAACCTGGCTCGTCGGTGGAACGTTCGTCGCGCCAGGCGGAAAGATGCTCGTCCGAGCAGAAAAAAGCGGTCGTCGCGCAGAGCGAGCTCGCGGCGCAGCCGCCTTCATAACGGACGCTCTGCCACATGACGGCCGACTGTGGCTCGACGTCGGCGAGTGCCCGCCCTCGGTCCTGCGTGGTGATCCGGATCAGTGCGCCGCAATGGCCGCAGGGCGAGGCGATCGCGGTGTCGCGATCGGTCATGGCACCGATGCCCAGCGCGTCGACCGCGCACATTGCATTCAGCGTGCGTCCGTCCAGAGTGACCCGATGGCCGGTGTTATGATCGCTGAACGGATAGGCGCCGACGATCAGCTCGCCATCGAGAACGACGAGGTCGCGCCGGCGGAGCTCGTCGAGCAGTGGCCGGATGACCATCTCACTGAGTTTTGTACGCTCCGCAAGCGCGCTTATGGTCGGGGCACCCCCGTGGTCGGCGTAGAGTCGGAGCAACGCAACACGCACCCTGTCGGTGGCGGGATCGTAACCGCTCCAGCGATTGAGCACGTGGTCGGACCCGACCATCGCCTGCAGAGCGTTCTTGACCACAGGCGACGTGACCGCCGACCAATCCGGAAACGTTACGCCCGGTCGAACGGCAAAGCTCGCCAGTGTCGCGGGCTGAGAAACGGCCGGGTTGTCCCGGGAGGAGGTTGCACAGCAATCGTTCATGGCTTCACGCCTTCCTTGCGAATCTTCGTCTCATAGGCCGTGGCTCTTGCCCGGCGATGATGGGGCCCCCACGCGCCGAAGCCGAAGCCCGCGACGATCAGGGGAAGCACCACTGCACCCACACCTGTCAGCCACGTGCCAAGACCCGCCAGAGACAGGCCGACGGCGAGGAGCGGCGCCGCGCAGCAGATCGCGGCGAGGACGGCGCCAACGGCACCTGCGCGGATTACGGCGCGATCAGTCATCTAGCTGCCTTGCTGCGTCGGGTGGGCCGGATAACCAGCATTCATGCTGGCGGCTGCGATGGCATCGGTGCTCGTCTTAGCGTCGTCGAAGGTCACGGTCGCGGACTTCGCCTCGAAGGAGACGGTCACCTTCGCGACACCGGGGATTGCCGCCATCGTGGTCTTCACGATGTAGGGGCACGAGGCGCAGGTCATGTTGTCGACGGCAAACGTCACAGTGCGTTCGGCGGCGAAGGCGGCAGGCGCAGTCATCACCGACGCGATCAAAGTGAAAGCGCTCAAACTCTTCCTCATGGGGTAGTCTCCTCTTGGTGTCAGGCGGAAAGCAGCAGCGGCGCGACGTAGTCGAAGGCGAAAGCAGCGGCGACGAGTACGGTCGCGAACCAGAGCGCGATCTGAACGAGGCGGCTGGGGACGGCGCGCGTGCAGGCAGCCCCATCGGCACAGGCCTGTCGCGGCTTCCAGTAGACAAGGTAGAAGCCGTAGCCGAGCATGCCCGCCGTTGCGGCGACAAACAGTGGCTTGTAGGGCGCAAGCGCCGTCAGATTGCCGATCCAGGCGCCGCCGATGCCGAGGCTGAACAGGACGAGCGGAATGATGCAACAGGACGAGGCGGCGATGGCGCCGAGTATGCCGCCGACGGCGACCAGGCGCTGTCGCCCGGCCTCGCTTCGCTCTGGCGTCGTCAGGTTTGCCGCAGTCGGTGCAACGTCTGCTGGTCCGTGTCGGGATGCATTCATGTTCGACCTCGCTCTTCTTGTCGAAAACCTATCCAGGCGCTAATGTGCGGTCTGTAGCAACTACAGGGTCAAGGGGTATTTTTGGATGCGCGATCACGCTGGCGTGAAAGGCCTCAAGCGCGCCGAACTCGCACAGCGCACAGGGTGCAATCTGGAGACGGTCCGCTATTACGAGAAGGTCGGCCTCCTGCCGGAGCCGCCGCGCACGGCGAGCGGCTATCGCAGCTACGACAGCACCCACGAGCGACGGCTTCGCTTCGTCTTGCGGGCGCGCGAGCTCGGCTTCTCCCTCGATGAAGTCCGTGAACTGCTGCGCCTCGTCGACGAGCGCGACCAGCCCTGCGCCGAGGCAAGCGCCGTTGCCGCCGCGCATCTCGACGACGTGCGTGAAAAGATCGCCGACCTGAAACGCATGGAGCGAGTGCTGAAGGACGTGGTGGCCCAATGCACAGAAGGCAATCGGCGGGAATGTCCGCTGATCGAGACGCTGTTCCGGGAGCCGGCGAGCTCAGCGAAATGCCAGTGAGACAGCTTGACTGTTCAGATAAACGGAGAATTCGTCGTCGACCTGAAAGAGAACCACCGGCACCATCAACGTGAGGGCGAGATCGAAGGCGTGATCCTGAGCGAGGGTGAGATTCTGCGACATCGTGAGGCTCCCGTCTTGGGGCGGGGACCATCCCCGCTCGACAGGCGCCGACGTGTTCGGGCGTGGCCGCGGTCACCTCGCAGGCGCAGCCGAAGAGGTCGCACGCTGGCGTAGCGAACCCCTTGTGGGTTGATCGTGGAAGGCCGCGCCCGAACCAAGGAAAGCCCATTCGAGAGCGGGGTGGTCCTTTCCCCGGACGCAGGGCGCCGAACGTCACAGTCTCAACGGCGGATGCTTGCCGCCGTGGACGCCACACGAAATCAAGTGTGCTCGGTGGTCTTTTTATTGTGTCGATGAAGGCTGGTGGTCGATGCGTGCGAAGGATTTGAGGACCGCTTGACTGGCGCCGGGCCGCGTTCGGCGCTCTGACGTTGGAGATCATTCCGGTTGACCGCCCGGAGAGATACTCAGCAACACATGAAACAAGGAGTCGGAGCCGGCACTTATGCCGTTCGGTGGGGCATCTGGTTTTGGTTCGCCAGATCGAAGAAGCGGGTGAACTCACCCTGAAACGTCATGGCCACCGTCCCTGTCGGGCCGTGCCGCTGCTTCGCGATGATGATTTCGGCCTTTCCGCGCGCGTCCCTCATCTCGGATTCCCAGGTGAGGTGTTCCTCGGTGCCCGGCCGAGGTTCCTTGTTCTTGAGATAATACTCTTCGCGATAGACGAACATGACAACGTCGGCGTCTTGTTCGATCGAGCCTGACTCGCGCAAGTCGGAGAGTTGCGGCCGCTTTTCGTCGCGGCTTTCAACCCCGCGCGAGAGCTGGGACAGCGCAATGACCGGGACGTTGAGTTCCTTGGCCAGCGCTTTCAGGCCGGTCGTAATCTCGGTGATTTCCTGCACGCGATTTTGCGCGGCGCGCTGGGATCTCCCCTGCATGAGCTGAATATAGTCGACGACAATGAGGTGCAGGCCTCGCTGCCGCTTCAGACGCCGCGCGCGCGCCGCGAGCTGGGCGATGGAAAGCGCGCCGGTCTGGTCGATGAAGAGCGGCAGGCGGCGCATTTTCTGGCGGTGCTTGAGCAGCCTCTCGAAATCGGTCTCACCGATCTCGCCGCGCCTGATGCTGGAGGAGGGGACCTCGGCCTGTTCGGACAGCACGCGCGTGGCAAGCTGCTCCGACGACATCTCGAGCGAGAAGAAAGCGACGATACCTCCGGCGGCGGGCCTCAGCGAGCCGTCGACCTGTTGCGTCGGATCGTAGGCGCTTGCGACATTGAACGCGATATTGGTGGCGAGGGAGGTCTTCCCCATGCCGGGACGGCCGGCGATGATGATCAGGTCGGTCGATTGAAGGCCACCCATCCGGGCGTCAAGGTCCTTGAGCCCGGTTGCGAGCCCGGAGAGCCTGCCGTCGGATTGATAGGCCTGCGCGGCGCGATCGATGGCGCTGTCGAGTGCGGTCTCGAACGTCTCGAAGCCGCCGCCATAGCGTCCGGTTTCGGCTATTTCGTAGAGGAGTTGCTCGGCATGCTGGATTTGATCTTGGGGGGCACAATCCACCGCCGCGTCAAAGGCGCTGCCGAGCATGTCCTCCGCGATCTTGATCAGCTCGCGTCGAACCGCGAGATCGTAGACGGTGCGGCCATAATCGGGTGCATTGATAACGGTCGTCGCTTCCGCGGCCAAGCGCGCGAGATATTGCGCGACAGATAGTCCGGCGATGTCGAGAGTCGCGGGAAGGAAAGGTCTTCAGCGTGATCGGGCTGGCAATTCTGTTCGCGCGGATCAGATCGCTCATGAGCTCGAATATGCGCCCGTGTAGAGGCTCGAAGAAATGGTTCGGCTTCAGGAAATCGGCAACGCGGTAGAAGGCGTCGTTGTTGATGAAAATGGCGCCGAGCAGCGCTTGCTCGGCCTCGATGTTCTGAGGAAGCTCACGATAAGTCGGAGCGTCCAACGCCGTCAGTTTGAATGCCGCTTCTGCCACGTTTGTCCGTCCGCCGACACCAATGTTGACGTGCAGGATCTACGAGCAACATTTGATCATGCGGGGAGGACGACGAATCGTCCTTCGATGCCGGAGTTTACCGTCAGACCCAATATATCCAATGCCTAAGCTGGGCGCGGCGCGTTCGAGACCAAGACGCTGCCGCGACATGATTCGCCGAATGGTCCCGGCTTTATCGCCAGTGTTGGCCGCTGCATTGCGCTCTTGCGTCAGGGATGGCCGCCCGCGAGGGGGAAGACCCGCATGCGGGGCTTCAGCGCAGCCGCCAGCCCGGCCCCGCAGGGGCGACGCCCAAGCCTCATTCAAATAACCCTTCCACACATCCCGATAAAGGGCATGTGGGACGATTATGAGCCGGACGTCGCGTTCTGCGAGAGTGCCAGAAATTTCCAGCAATCAGGTCATTTATCGAAGGGACCTAGAACGCAGGCCGCCAAACGGTTATGAATCGGGTGGGGCGGTACGCGCTGCCCTGGGGCGTGGAAACCCCTACGAACGGTTTGGTGCCGGCCGTTACGGCGCCGCACTCCTTGACCTTATGGTCGGGGAGCCTGTGGCGTATGCAACAGGTTCACCCGAACTAAAGGCCACAGGGCCGTTTCGTACGGTTTCCAACTCCCCGATCACCAAGAGTCAGCGAGGGATCGTTTGCGGGGGCGTACCGCAGACACATCTCATCAGGGAAGACTACGGTGCCCGGGTTTGAAGCGGCACAAGAGGGATCACTGGAGGCGCGCACCATCGCCGCGCATCGAGCGTATGTGACCGCGCTGGTGGCGTGGGAGCGGACCGTTCACCAGGCGACGTGCCCGGTCTGTCGGTCGCAGCAGCTTTCCAACGAGCAACAGCAGCGTTTGTGCGACGCCGCAGAGACGGAGAAAGAGCGCTGCCGCGCGGCATTTCGGAAGCTCTGCGACAAACTCGGCTTCGTCCCGACCGGCCACGGGATCGGCTTGCCGGCCGAAGGTCACTCCCGTTGTCAGGCCGGTTCAGCGAGCTGACGGCGGCGGGGGACTTCCGGAACCGCCTGTGCTGACGAAGTTGACGAACCTGACGAAAGCCACCATATTGTGAGAAGCATCGGAGGTGGCTGATGACGGTCACGCATAAAAAGCGCGGAAATGCGCGCAAACGAGCCGCGCGGCGCGAGTCGCTGACGCTCGGCTTCGTAACCTCGCTCGGGTCGATCGGAAAGGACGTCGCCAGCCGCAAGGCGGCGCGAGGTCTCTTGTCCGGTTTTGCGAACGCCATAAAACGCGCGGAACGGACCGGCAAGTCGGTGCGGATGACAGTCGTGGTCGATCCCAAGACTGCCGCTCCGCAAATCGCCGTCGAAGAAGTCTCGGCCCCGAAGGGCGATAGGCTTGATTCGGCCTTGGCGGCGGCGCGCCAGCGCGGCTCTGCGCGAGTCGCTGAAATCTTGAACGGCACTGACATGCTGTCGGCCGATGCGTTTGCCGAGGAGATCGGGGCTACCCGTGAAACGGTGCACAAGAAGCGTCGGCGCCACGAGGTGCTTGGCCTCGAAGGCCCGAAGCGCGGTGTCCGCTTTCCGAAGTGGCAAGTGAGCGGCTCCGGCGGCCTGATCCCGAGCCTGCCGCAGCTCTTTGAGGTCTTGGGTGATCACCCATGGACGATCTACCGTTTTTTGCTCGAAGAGCATGGCGAACTTGATGGTCGCACCGGCCTTGAGGCGCTCCGCGCCGGCCGCATCGCCGACGTAATGGCGACCGCGGAGACCATCGGCCGAGGCGCTTTCTCCTGACCGCGCCGTCGCCAGGACCGTTACCGCCGGCCGGGTTTGCATCGCGCGCGCTGTCGCTTGTCGACGTCGCGCGTGGCGCGACATGGCGGCGGCTTTACCAGAGCCGCTTCCCGGACCCGCTTGGCTATGGTTTCAGCCCGAGCCGGTTCAGCGATCCCGAGACGACGTTGGTCCCGCCGGAGCGTTTCGGCGTCGTTTACTTCGGGAGCAGCATCAAGGTGTGTTTCGTCGAAACGATTCTGCGGGACCGAGGTGTCGCCCGAACCCATACTTTCCCGATCGAATGGGCGGAGCTCGAGGCGTGGAGCTGCGCCGAGGTCCGGGTCGAGGCTGCGTTAAGGTTGGTCGACCTGCGTGGCGATGGTCTGGTTCGCATGGGAATTCCGACCGACGTCGCGCGCGCAAGCGCGCAGGGTCTTGCCCGCGTCTGGTCGCGGGCGCTTTGGGCGCACGACACGAAACCTGACGGCCTGATGTACGACTCGCGGCTCAACGGCGAGACGAACGTCGTTGTCTTCGACAGGGCTTTACCAAAGCTGGTGGCGGTCGCGACGCCACGCCTCGTCGATTGCCGCGGCGATCTTGCGACGATCCTCACGGATTTGGATCTGGCCATCATGTGAACTGCGGGCTCTGTGACTTACCGACTGGAGCCCACGCCCCATGATCAGAAGCCTTCTAAGGTTGTGCAACCGGTGAGCGAACCGTCGCGCAATGGTGCTTTGTGACCATACCGCTCCGATTCGGTTCATGACCAACTCGGCTTGTCCCACAAGCTGAGGAGTCTTCAATGCTCATGGTCATTCCTGGCTCGGACATCAGTCGGCACGCCTCGCTGATGGATCGAGTCTTCCGTTTCCGTCATTCGATCTTTGTCGACGAGAAGGGCTGGATGGACCTGCGCCAGCCGGACGGCCTGGAGCGCGACCGCTTCGACGATGTTCATGCGATCCACCAGATCTGCCTTCGTGGCGACGAGATCGTCGGGTATCAGCGTCTTCTGCCGACAACGAGGCCGCATCTCCTCAGTGACGTCTTGACCGATCTGTGTCATCGCCGGCCGCCGCGCGGTCCGCGCGTCTTCGAGTGGACGCGCTTTTGTGTTGCCCCCGGCAGCCGCGAGATGCGGCCGCGTGCGGATGGCCCCTTTCTCGAGCTCGCGCAAGGCGTCGTCGAATGGGGGATGGCACACCGGGTCGACACTGTCACGGTCGCGATCGATTGGCGTCTGATGGTGATCGCCATGCAGTTGCGGTTCTTCGTACGACCTCTGGGTTTTCCCAAGCGCATCGGCCGCGATGAGGTGGTCGCGCTGCGCATGTCCTTCAATCGCGAAACGCTCGCTACGATCCGCCAGGCACGCGGATGTGACGACCCGGTGCTGCCAGACCTGCTGCCTTCGGCGGCTTAGCGCCGCGCGTCACGTCGCATCAAGAAAGGATAGGAGGAACGTCAAGTGATTCGAACCGCCGATACAAAGATCGTCGCTCAGGAACTCCTCACGCGATACGACCATGCACGTGCTGTGACGCTCATTGGACGAACGCTACAGAAAGCCTTGTTCGCGGGGCGCTCCGATGAAGTCGTCTTCTGGGCCCTTGTCCATGCGCATTATCGCGGCGGCGATCTTTGCGCGCCAATGGAAGAGCAATTAAACGCCTTCTCGCGCTTTATCATTCGCGATCCATCCGAAACGAACTGAAGAGAGGCAACATACTAGCGATCGATAGCGTCAGTAGCATCAAACCTGGGAAGGGCTGACGACGATGTTTGCCTGATCGGCGGTTGGAGCATTCGAAGCGAGACCGGTTGTTGTCGGAAAGTCGCCTGGGCCGTTGTTTGCACAGACCGCGTTCGAGCAATTGGCAAATGTGTTCGGGTTATTTTGCATAGCGAGCCGGGCTTTGTCGCCCATTGTGCAGACGTTGACATGATTATCGCCACCCTGACCGAGGGCGGTACTACTGCAGCCATTTTTGATCGCGGCAGCGCAATTCCCCGTGCCCATTTGCATGCAGGCTATGACCGTTTCCGTGTCGACTTGATGGCCTCCGAGCGTCTGGCCATTGGCTTGCATATTCTTCAGCGTTTGTACGCTCGGATCATTGGCAAAGCTCACATTGACATATTTCGCGTAGACGTCGATCTGCTGCTGGGGACTCATGGCGCCGTATTCGGCGCGCGTGCAGCCACAGATGTCCGGATTCCTCAGATTACCGGTATTGATCTGCATCAGGCCGGTGCAGCATGACCCGTTGAACGTTCCCGTTTGGCCGTTCGGGTCCTCCACGAAATGCGACATGGCCGCGAAGTCCTGGGCATGCGCGTTGAGATACGGATCGCTCGTGTTCGCAAAGGCGTTCGACACGTCGCACGGACTCGCCTGGGTGCTGCCTGGAAACACCGACGCAAATGCGCCGGCCGAGATACCGGTAACGATCAGGATGATGAGCATCGCGAACGGCGCAAGGCGGCGAGGTGAGAGAACGAGCGAATTCCGCATGGGTCAGCCCCGGGGATGAGCGTTAAAAGGGAACGGTCACGGCGCACTCGGGCTGTGCGTGATCCGACTGCAGGGTGGAAACAGCAATGCTGTTGCCCTTCGTGATGAGGTTGGAATAGGTGCCGGTGGTTTTTGGATCGGGCCCGGCCGGCGGCGGATCGAGGTCGAGCACCGATCCGGGGCGCGCATCTAGGAAACAGGCCTTGGCGTTCTTGACGGTCTGGATCTCGGCACCCGAAACCACCGCGACGCGGAGCGGACAGCTCGCATAGAGCGCGGTGCTGGTCGCGCTGTTCGGACCCGCATCACAGAACTGGTTGAGGAAGATCGTCGAAACCAGGATGGTGCGGCCGGCAGAACTGTATTCGTTGAAGAGAATGCTTTCGGGCGGATTGCTGTGACCCGTGCTGGCGAAATGCTCTTCGTTCTTGTTGATTAGATCGGACCACAGCTTGTAGAGGAGCGGATTGGATTGCCGTGCTGTTTTGACGGCGACGGCCTGCATCATCACAGGCTTGCCGAATTCGGCAGACAGCGCCGGCGAAGCAAGCGCCAGCGTGATCGAACCAGCCAGTGCCGCAAGCCGAAGATTGATCATGGGACGCTCCTAAAGAAATCTGATACCGATGCCGGCGTCGGTACGTGTGTCGACGGTCGCTTCATTGCGGATAGAGCGGGATGGACTTGGAACATTCGTCCACAGCCTGATGGTTGACAATCATCCCGATCTTCACCGTCTTGGAAGCGATGTCGTAGGACGCGTAAGCTGCGGATGCTTCTCGATCGGATAGTGGCCCGCCTTCGAGTTCGAGGAAGCAGCCGCTTCCGCCATCCATTGTGCGCACCTGCAATCCTTCATAGATCGCGATCCGCATCGGGCAGAGCTTGACGGTTGCGCCTGCGTCAGGCGCGACCTGCTTGATCGAACACGCGATGGCTGTATTGAGGACGCTGAGAACGACCGAACGACCGGAGCTCCAGATCACGAAATGGGCTTCCGAGACGGGGGCGTTACCATCGGAGAATCGCTGGTCGCCACGCGCCTTGTAAGCGCGATTGTTGGCGTCGATAGCGTCTTTCCAGATGTCGCTGTAGGTCGCGCTCTGCGGTGAAGGCTTCTGGAGGTTCGCATACGACATCGGCCGCCAAGTTCCCGGGTCGGGCGTGAGCGATTGAGCGTGAGCGCCTATAGAAAGATTGGCCATCATCATCCCCGCGATCAGAGCGCTCGCGCAGCACCATCCAGCCTGCCAGCTCCGCCTCCGCGCGTCAACGTAACATCTAATATATTGTCTTTGCCTTGTCGACGCCAAGTCGCCACGCACCACCCGCCTCCTATTCGTAGCGGGGCCGGCCGGGGACCCACCACCAGAAGTCCTTGGGCGACCGCTCGCGATTGCGCCACGGGACGGCGGTATGTGGCGGGTAGACGGGCTGCATGTTCCACACGGCCCCATAGTAGTAGAAGTTCGCCGTCTCGCGCCGCGAGCGCCGCCCGGAGCCGTCCAGGAAATCCGTCGCGCAATGGACCACCGGGCCGCGGTAGCGGGTCACGCGCGCGGTCTGTTCATCGAGCGCGCCGGGCTTGCAGCCAAAAAGCCAGATCGAGGCGGGGTAGGCGCGATCCGCCGGCGCTGCTGCGAGCAGACGACGATAGGCGGCGTTCGCCTCGGGCTGTGTCGGATACGGAAATCGTTCGGTCAGCACCGGCGCGAAGGTCGATTTATCCGGCGCATATTCGAGGCGGCCGGGCTTCACCTGCTCGGGGCTGTAAAGCGCCTCCGGTATCGGCGGCCCATTGTCGACCACGGGCGCAACCGGGGCGGCGCAACCGGCGAGCGCGATCAGCAATGGTGTCACCAGATAATGTCGTCGCCGGATCATGGTGTGGCCTCGCCGCGCGCCATCGGCTGCCGCTTGACGTCACGGCCGGCGCGCCACTCCCACGGCATCTGGAAGGTGCTCGACCACAAGCCGCGGTACGCTTTGCGCGCGTCCTGCTCGGCTAGCGCATAGCTGCGAATCCCAGGGTCGTCTTGCGTAGCCGGGATCGTCACCGCCACGCCTTCACGGACCATGTCGGCGGCAATGTCGGGATGACCGGCGGAGGCGCAACGCACCAGATGTTCGCCGGCGTCGTCGCGCAGGGTGGCGCAGGCAAGCCATGTGTTGAGCGTCGCGGTCACGAGCCATGCCGTCGCCATCGTGCCGCAGGGCCAGGCCTGGCGGCCGAGGCGTGCGGATTGATCGGGCGCACAGGTGTCGATTCCGTAGAGCCGATAGGCTTCGTGCGTTTCAATATCGCGGAAGCGCGTGCCGTCGATCACCTCGACGCGCAACGGCGGCGATTGGACGGCGGCCTTGGGAGAATACACGCCTGGTGAGGCGGAAGGCGTTTGAGCCACCCCCGCCTGAGTGCTGAAGATCGCGAAGCCCCACACCATCCCAACGACGAGCTCACGCTGCCGCATCGTCGCGCGATCCGAGATCGAGCTTGTGGAAGACGTTGGCGATGATGTCGGTCGTGTAGACGGTTTCACCATCTTTCTTATAGGAACCGTCCGCAATCCGGCATTCGGCGTAGACCGCGTCACCTTTGGCGATGTTCGCGATCGCCCATTCGGCGGCCTTTTCATTGAGGATCGTGACCGTCACCCAGTCCGTTTCCTCGCGCCGCTCGCCTTTGCCGTCGGTCCAGGAGCGGTCAGTCGCGACGTTGATCTTGGCCGCCTTGTTGAAGGCTTTCGGCGCCTGGCCGACTCGGCCGCGCAGGATGAACAGGTTTGTTGTTCTCAAGGTTCGTCTCCTTCATTGCTGGTGCTGGCGGGACTCTGCGGAAGATTGCGGTTGCGTCGGCTGCCCCGCCTGCTCGTGAAGCGCGCGCAGAATGATGGCGTTGGGCTCGGGCAGGTCAGCAAATGCCCACAGGCCGGCCTTGGCGCGCTGCGCAACGAGTTGAGCGACGAAATAGGGCTCGTGGACAGGCTGACCGTCCGGCTTCAAGGCTGCGAAGGCGAATCCGGTCGCGATCAAGGCCGTGCCGAGATCGATCCGCGATCCCGCGCCCGCCCCGATCACGCGGGTCGCGACACAGAAGACGAAGACGGTCTTGGTCTCCGGCTGCTCGGCGGCGTCGTAGCACTGCGGCCGCAGGTCGCGGGTGAGAGCCACCAGCATCGCAAGCGAGGCCTCGCCGCAATCGCGCGCGAGGCCGTGTGCGTTGGTGAAGCGCGTACCGCGAAGGCAGGACTGCACACCGTACAGTCGGTAGGTGACGCCTGCGTCAGACCAACTGTCGCCGGTGAGGTAGCGCGCGCTCGCCGGCACCGGAAACCAGCGGGAGGCTGGCGCTTCCGCGAACGCCGCGTTGAGCGTGAGCCACGGCGCGACAATTCCGGCGAAGACGTGGAAGCGTCTCATCTCAATAGCCCTGCAGGGAGAAGTAGAAGCGCTGCGCGCCATTCGCCGAGTTGATGTCGACGAAGTAGGGATCGCTGCGCGAATCTCGCGCCGATGTGGGATAGGTCGTGGCGCAGCCACCATCGCCGCCAGAACAGACCTGCTGCGGCTTCGAGAGATCGGCGCAGAGATTCCCATTGGGCGCGGCGGAGACGCCAACCCGGCCGTCCGACCCTGACTGGACCGGTGTCAACCCAGTCGGGCACGCCTGATAGGGCTCGTAGCCAACACCGCTGGCATTGCCCTCAGAACAGGATGGCCAGCCGCCCCCCTTCGCCAACTGGCGGAACAGGATCTGCATAACCGGCACGCAATAGGGGATGCCCGACCAGCCGGGCGCGCTCGCCGCCGCGCACAGCAAGACCTTGCACCCAAACGACGCATCCTGCGCGTGCGCACGTTCGGCGCCACGCGCGCACAACAGGCCGACGGCCACCAACAGAGCTGCACTACGCTTCATCCATCCTCCGGACGTGAGAGCAGGGGACGCATCGCTTATCCTGTTGCCAAGGCATCAATATCTAATATATTGTCTATTGGAAAATGGAGGCGGGTGGCATGTCGATTCGCATTACGGCGATCGGGTTCAGCGTCCTGGCGGCTCTCGGCTGCGCCCATGCGCAGGATGCCGGGAAGCCGGCCCGCCTGGCTGCCGTCGATGCCTCGGGCAGGGTGCTGCCGATTGAGTCAGCCCCGGATTCGATCGAACGCATCGACAGCGCCTTCGCCGCCGCCGCGCCCTGCGCGGGCGTCAAAGCGATAACGCCGGACGACGCGCGCGTCCTCGTCGTGCGCATTGCCACGGAGGAGAATTTTTATCCCGACTTCGTCCAGGCGGTCGCCAAGAACGAAAGCCACTTCAATTCGATCGCCCTCTCGGACAAAGGCGCGTTCGGGCTGATGCAGTTGAAGCCGGAGACGGCACGACGCTTCAAGGTGAACCTCTGCGACCCCGCCGACAATGTCCGAGGCGGGGTTCGCTTTCTGCGCGCCCTGCATGAGAAATACCGGAATCCGCTCTTCATCCTCGCCGCCTACAACGCCGGCGAGGGCGCGGTGGAAGAGAGCCGCGGCGTCCCTCCCTTTCCCGAAACCGTGCGCTTCGTGGCGCAGGTCATCAACGACTTCTACGTCTGGCCCGGGCCACGCGGCCGAGGCCGCCGCGATGAGCGGAGCCCGATGGGCGAGCCGGATCTGATCGAGCCGGGAGCGCAAAGCGCCACCGCGGCTTCGCCGACGAAAGCCGCGCCGCAGGCGCGCTGGAACGACGGGTTTGTCATGCATGTCGACTGAAACGGAGGATCGGATGAGGAGATCGATGTCGCGTTGGCCCATCGCCGGGACGCTCTTGATGATGGGCATCGCCGACGCGTCAGCGCAGTCCAGCGGCGGAACGCTGCAACCGGTGCAGTCGACGTTGACGCAACTGGTGTCGGCGCTGACCGGGCCGATAGCGACCGCGCTTGCGACACTTGCCGTCATCGCCTGCGGTTTCTTCGCCTGGTCCGGTCGACTGACCTGGGGCATCGCCGGCAGCGTCATCTTCGGCATCGTGCTGGTGTTCGGCTCAGCGCAAATCGTCCAGTTCTTCCAATCGGCGGTCGGGCAATGACAGAAGACGACCTCGAGGAACCGCTGATCACGCCGCTCGTCAAGGCGTTGACGCGCGCGCCGACGCTGATGGGCGTCCCGTACATGTATTTCATGTTCAACGGCGTGGTTTCGAGCGTGTGCTTCTTGATCTCTCACAATCTCTTCATGCTGCTGGTGGCGATCCCGCTGCACCTGTTCGGCTTCGTCATGACGCTGCGGGACGACCGCATCTTCGAAATCCTCTTCGTCAAATCCACCAAATGTCCGCCCCGGTCGCGCGCCTTCTGGGCCGCGGACAGCTACTCTGCGTGAGGAAACGGCATGGTCGCGCGTGCTCTGCTCGATGAACTGACCTACGGCGGCGTGTCGCGGCGCGAGCGCCCCGTGGCGTCGCACGTGCCCTATACGCGCCACGTCGACGACAACATCATCAAGACCCGCGACGGTCTCGTCCTCACCATCCTCAAACTCGACGGGTATTCGTTCGAGACGTCCGACATGAGCGAGGTCAACGCGCGCCTGCTGGGCCGCAACGACGTCATTCGCACGCTCGCCAACTCCCGGTTCGCGCTCGCGGCCCACATCGTGCGGCGGGAGGTGCAGCCCCGCATCGAATCGACCTTCGACAATCCGCTCTGCCGCGAACTCGACGAGCGCTACGACGCGGCGCTTTCGCAGCGGCGCATGTTCGTCAACGATATCTACCTGACCATCGTGCGCCGCCCTCTGCAGGGGCAGGCCGGCACCTTCGACGTGATGCTCACCAGGCTGCTCGGCCGCAAGGACGAGGCCGGCGAGTCGGTCGCCGTGCAAACCGCCCTGACGGAGCTTCGCGACGCCGCGACGGCAGTCCGCGAAAACCTGGCCGGATACGGCGCCCGCCAGCTGGGGGTGGTGCGGCGGGAGGGGGTGTGGTTCTCCGAGCCGCTGGAGTTCCTGGTGCAGCTCATCAACGGTGGCCTCCCTCGCCCGATGCATCTGCCGCGCATGAACATCGCCGATGCGCTGTCGATGAAGCGCATCTTCTTCGGCCGCAACGCCATCGAAATCCGGGGCGCGGGACCGCAGGACACGCGCTTCGGCGCCATGGTGTCGATACGCGATTACCCGGCGCAGACCGGACCGGGCTCCTTCGACAATCTCTTGCGCGTGCCGCACGAGTTTATCGCGACGCAGACCTTCGCCATCGTCGATCGGCCCGAGGCAGCCAAGCAGATCGACCGCGTCTCGCGCCAGGTCGACATGTCGGACGAGGCCGGCTCCATCGTCGCCGAGCATCTCGACGGCGCGCGTGACGAGCTGCTCGCCTCGGAGGCGATCTACGGCGAGCACCACATGACGGTTATGTGCCTCGGCCGCGATCTGCCCGAGGTGGGGGCGGCCGTCACCGCGGTCGGCGCGGCGTTGACCGATCGCTCGGTGATCTGGACCCGGGAAGACCTGAATTGCGAGCCCGCGTTTTGGGCGCAGCTTCCCGGCAATTTCCAATACATCGCCCGCAAGGCCGTGATCTCCTCGAAGAATTTCGCCGGCTTCACCTCGCTGCACAACTATCCGAGCGGCCGGCCGGACGGCAACCACTGGGGGCCCGCGATCTCGGTCTTCGAGACGACCTCGCAGACGGCTTATTATTACAACCACCACGTCCGCGACATCGGCAACTTCACCGTGGTCGGCCCGACCGGATCTGGAAAGACGGTCTTCCTCTCCTTCATCGCGGCGCAGACGCAGCGCGTTCAGCCGCGACCGAAACTGCTGTTCGTCGACAAGGATCGCGGCGCCGAGATCTTCATCCGGGCGCTCGGCGGCCAGTATGAGACCTTGGTGCCGGGCGAGCCGACCGGCTTCAACCCGCTGTCATTGCCCGACAGCGCGCCCAACCGCGAATTCCTCTACCAGCTGTTCGCCTTCATGCTGCGGCCTGCGAACGGCGCGGACCTGACCGCGTCCGAGGAGCAGGTGATCCGCAACGCGATTGCCGCGGCGCTCACCGGCGGCCCGGCGGGCCGCACCCTGAAAGCCTTCTCGACTCTGTTGCGAGGGCGCATCAGGGCAGGGGAGGGCGATCTGCTGGCACGCCTCGAAAGCTGGATGCGCCCCGACCAGCGGGGTTGGCTGTTCAACAACGAGGAGGATCAGTTCTCGTTGTCGAGCGTGTTCGGATTCGACATGACGCGGGTGTTGGACGATCCGGCGATCCGAACCGCGGCGCTGATGTACATCTTTCACCGGACGGAGGAGCTCCTCACCGGCGATCCCGTAATGATCTTCCTCGACGAGGGATGGCGGCTCCTCGACGACGACGTCTTCGCGTTCTTCATCCGCGACAAGCTCAAGACGATCCGCAAGCAGAACGGCATCGTCGGGTTCGGCACGCAGTCAGCAGCCGACATCGTGCGATCGAAGGCGTCGAACACGCTGATCGAGCAGACGAGCACGAACATCTTCTTTCCGAATCCGAAAGCCGACGACGAGAGCTACCAGAAAGCCTTTCGCCTCTCCGGACGCGAGGTCGCCTGGATCCGCGGCACGGTCCCGGAGAGCCGCTCGTTCCTGATCAAGCACGGCCGCGACAGCGTCGTGGCACGGCTCAATCTCGCCAGCATGCCCGACCTCATCAAGGTCCTGTCCGGGCGCACCGAGACGGTTGCGGAGCTCGACGCGCTGCGCGCGCGCGTCGGCGACGACCCCGCCGTATGGCTGCCGATCTTCATGGGAAGGAGCGAGGCATGAAGCTCCCAATCGCGATCACCACTGCGATGCTCTTGTGCGGCGTCGCTCCCGCGCTCGCGGACATCCCCGTCGACGACGCCGCGCAGTTGACGCAGCGCTCGCAGACCGCCAGCACGACCGTGAAGCTCGTGCCGGTGACGACGCAACGGCAGGACGCCAATAGCGGCGTCAAATGCGCTGTGACGACCGGCAAGAAGGCGACCATCACCAATCCCACCGTGCAGCCGCAAAGCGGCGCTGGCAGCCAAGCGATCCAGACCTACGGTCCCGACCTGCCGGCGACGCCCGATCCATCCGCCCAGGGTGCGGCGCTCAACAGCCAGACCCTGTTCAAGTCGAGCGGAGACGTGGTGGCGGGGCTTGGCGCCAGCGGCTCGACAATGACGGCGGCCCAATCGGCATTCAAGGCAGCCGGCCAGCAGGTCGGAACGGCGCCGACGGTGATGGCCGCGATCGACATGAACAGCGCGGCGCGGCTGCAAAACAACCTCGCCTGGAACAGCGCAATCGGCTCGGCCAATCTCTGGGTGACCGCGCTCAACGCGTTGAACTTGGCAATGACGAGCGACATGAGCCGGTCGGCGCTCGGCATGCGCGCAACGGCCAGCCCCGCGCCAGTGACCTCAGGCCCGGTCTGCCCCGTCGGCATGACCGGGTCGGGAACGGCAAGCAATCCTTGTCGGACGCCGACGGCCTGCTCGACAACGCCGCCCGGTTCATCGCCTGATCCGTCTTGCGTCAGCGCGCGCTACGTCGACACTGATGGCAACGTCATCTTCTACCTCGCCCAGGCGCAGAATGCTGCCAGCGCCGGCAATGTCGGCGTGAACGCAGCGTTGACGGTCGCCGACGTGACAGCGGCGCTTGCCGCGATTTCCGCCAACAGCCGATAGGAAGACTCCAATGCGCTGGATGTTCGTGCTCGCCGTGTGGACATTGGCTCTCGCAGGGTCGCCGCCGGCGATGGCGCAGGTGCCAGTCCTCGACAACGCGAACCTCGCGAAGGCGCAGCAGATCGCGACCAGCACGCAGCAGATCCTCACCGCGGATCAACAGATCCTCCAGTTCACGCAGAAGACCTTGCAGGCTGTTACCGGCGATCGCTCATCCCAGGCGCAAGGCACGCTCGCGCAGATGGCGCTCGGCGGCGGCTTCTCGATGGCGCAGGCGCCCTCCCTGGGGTCGGTTATCTCCGGCGGGGCCCTGTCGTTCGCGGGTATGGGATCGGCATCTCAAAACATCGTGTCGAGCCTCATCAACGGCCTGCAGTTGGTGCAGACCATCACGGGTCTCGTCAGCGGCCAGACCCATCCGGCCGATACCGCCTACAAGAATTCGGTCAACGTTGCCGCGACCCTCTCCGGACTGATCAACTCGACCCAGAGCGCGGTACAGCAGCGATCGTCTGCCTTCACGCAAGGCGGCCAACAGATTGGGAAGGCGCAGGACCTCAAGGGTAGCGTCGACCAGAACACGCAAGTCCAGATACAGACCGGGCAAACGATCAATGAGCTGAATGGCGTGGTCAACAATGCGGCGGCCGCCGCCAATCAGGCCAATCTCGATCGCATCGCGGCGGAATCGTCCGCCGCCCGCGCCATGAAGTTCACACAGCAGTAAGCCGAGCGGGAGAGCGAAGCTTGTCCAAACGTATTGCCATCCTTATCGCCATCGTCGCGATCGCTATCGTCGTCATCGCTCGCTATAGCTTCAACCGCGCGCCGGCACCGGCAGCGGGCGTCAGCGCAACCAGCGCGCCGGACGAGCCAGCAAAGGCCGCTTCGCGAGCGATGACGTTCACGCAGCCGAAGGCGCCAGCGCAATGAAGCTGATCACTTCGTTTGCGTTCATGACGCTGATGGCGACGTTGCTCGCGGGCTGCGCCTACAAACCCCTAAAAGCGCCTTGCTCGCCGGATGAGGGCGGAGCGCCGCTCGCCTATTCAGACGCGATGCCGCCTGCCGAGGCTGATGCTCTGAAAAGGTTCGACCGCTGCGGCCCGATGCGGCCGATCTGAGAGAAACAATGGGAAACAGCTTCAGCATTACCTCGCTTCTTCAATCGGTCGACCAGCTCGGTCAGAACTATGTATCGACCGCCTACCAGGCCTTGGCAAACGCGGCGACCTCGGGCGGCGCGACCAGCGTCGCCGGCTTGCTGCTCACGCTCTACGTGATCTTCTGGGGTGTCGGCATCTGGCAAGGCACCGCGACGGGCGGTCCCGCTGACCATGCGTTTCGCCTGTTTCGCGCGATGCTGATCTACGCGATGGCCACGAAGTGGGGCGACTTCCAGACGCTGGCGTATAACTTTCTCAACGACGGTCCCTCCGCCATCGGCAACGCGCTGCTCAGCGCCGTCACAACGGCCAACAACACCGGCACGTCCGTGAATCTGACGTCGGTGAATGGCGTGCAGTCGGCTCTGCAGAACATGTGGGACACAACCAACAGCGCGACCGAAGCGTTCCTTCAGAACGCCGGCATCACCAATTGGGGGCCCTACATCTTTGCCGCTGTGTTCTACGTCGTGATGGCGGTGCTGATCGGCTTTGCGATCTTTCTCATCGTCCTGTCGAAGATGTTCATGTGGTTGCTGCTGGCGTTGGCTCCCCTGTTCATCATCCTGCTGCTGTTCGGCGTGACGACACGATTCTTCAGCGGCTGGCTCAGCGCGCTGGTGCAGTATTTCCTGGTGCAGGTCCTCGTCTATGCGTTCCTCGCCTTCTATGTCTCGCTGATCCAGCAGACGATCGATACGCTCAACGGCGTCGCCAATTCCAAGTCCGCGACCTGGGCGACCATCGGCCCGGTCGTGCTGCTCGCGATCATCGGCATTCTGCTGCTCAGCCAGATCAACAATATGGCGGCGGCGATCGCCGGCGGCGTTCCGATCTTCGCACCGCGCATCGGCGCCGTGCTGGCGACCGCAACCGGCTATCGGCTCGGCGCGGCCGCAAACCGGGCCAGGCTTGCTTTCCGCAACCCGCTCAATCCTGCCTCGATGTCGCGTCGTGAGGAGGTGGCGTCCCGCCAACGCGCGCGTGTTGGCTTGCGCGCCGCCTCTTGGGCGCAGTCGGCGGAATTCCGGCGTCTGGCCGACCAGCTCCGCAATCCCGGCGTGCTGCCGACGGCGAGTGGAGGAAACCGGCCATGACGGACACGACCGCTGCGGAGCCCACGCGGGTCGATCCGCGTTATTATGCCGACGGCGCGACATGGGAGCGCGATATCGCGCGCCGCAACCGTAATTCCCGGGCGCTCGCCTGGATCGTCGCCGCGGTGATGACGATCGTAGCCGTCGGCGCGCTTGGCACGCTGGCCTTGCTGGTGCCGCTCAAGACCTATGAGCCGTATATGGTGGTCGTCGACAAGACCACCGGCTTTGTCGAAATCAAGCGCCCGATGGCCGAGGGCCCGCTGAGCCAAGACGAAGCGGTGACGACCTTCAATGTCGTTCGCTACATCAAGGCGCGGGAGACCTATGATCCGAAGGCTCTCAAGGACAACTTCAATCTGGCGCAACTGCTGGCGAGTGGGGATGCAAGCCGCGAACTGACCGAAATCTATTCGCCCGCCAACCCCAACAACCCTGTGAAAGTCTTCGGTTCGAATACCGTGATTTCGGTCAACATCAAGTCCGTGACCTTCCCGAACAACCGCACGGCGCTCGCGCGTTTCTCCACCGAGGAGAAATCCTCGACCAACATCATCACCCGCAACTGGGTGTCGCTGGTGCGCTTCCGCTATACCTCCGCTCCGATGCGCAACGAATGGCGGTTCGACAACCCCCTCGGCTTCCAGGTCCTCGAGTATCGCCGCGATCAGGAAACCGCGCCGTCGCCGGGCACCGCAGGGGCGCAGCAATGATCAGGGGTTGTGTCGCGTTAACTGTCGTACTCTGCATCACCGCCGGCACCGCCTTCGCAGAGGCGTTGCCACGGCCGGGTCGCGTCGATACGCGGGTGCGGGACGTCATCTATAACAAGGACAACGTCACCGCGATCGATGCCAGCTATGGCACCTCGACGATGATCGAGCTGCAATCCGATGAGAAAATCGAAACGCTGGCGCTCGGCGATTCGATTGCATGGAAGGTAGAGCCGAACCGCAAGGGCGACATCATCTTCGTCAAGCCGGTCGAGAAGAACGCCCAGTCGAATCTCAACGTCGTCACCGACAAGCGCATCTACTCGTTCCTGTTGCGCTCGAACACGCGGCCGCCGGGCGGACAGATCTACGCGGTCCGATTCCGGTTTCCGGATGATGAGGCGAGCGCCAGGCTCCTGGCCGAAGCGAAGGAGCGCGCCGCCAATCCGAACCTCAAAGACCTCAATATCGCCAACGCCAACAGCGATTACGGCTACAAGGGATCGTCGGTGAACAAGCCGGTTGCGGTGTTCGATGACGGCACCAAGACCTGGTTCCGCTTCGAGGGCGAGACGCCGACGATCTACATCGTCGATGGCGAACGCAACGAGAGCCTCGTCAATTTCCGGACCGAGGGACCTTACGTCATCGTCGACAAGGTCTCGCCGCAATGGACGTTGCGCAACGGCCAGGAATCGACCTGCGTCTTCAATCGCCGTCTGACCAACGTGCATGAACCGAACGGACTCGAACCCTATGCGCCGCGGCGTGTGGGCTCGGCCACGACTCTGGGAGGTTGACGCGCAATGCCGAGCGCCCACGACTATCGCTCATTCGAACTCGAAGCGGCGGCGGCCACCTCCGTCGCGCGTGGCCGCACCGCGCTCGGCAGCTTCCTGAAGCTCGGGGTTCCGATCGGCGCGCTGCTGGTCGCCGCCTGGATGATCTACGACTCGGTGGCGCGGCGCGCGCCCACGCTGACGACGCCCGACAAGGAGGAGTTCACGACGACGCAGTTTCCGGCGCCCTCGCTGGCGGGACCGCGGACGCAAACCAACCAGGGCACCATCGTCATCCCGCGGGCGCCACCGGAATCTGCCCCACCGCCCCCTCCGGTTGCCCCTCCCTTGGCGCTGCCAGCGCCTCCGCCACCTGAACCGCCGCTGGCAGCGGCGCCGCCCAATGACGACGAGGCGCGTCGTCTCGCCGAACTCGAACGACAGCGCCAGGAGGAAGAGCGGCGGAAATGGGAACGCTTGCGCGCACCCCAGGTGATCACCGATAACGCAGCGGCCTCGGCCGCTGGAAACGCCGAGAACGCCAGCAGTGCGGCGGCGGGCGCGGACGACGATCCCAATCGCCGATTTCTGGCCTCGGTCTCGGCAGCAGGCGTCGAGGTATCGCGCGCCACCAAGAACAGCCGGATCGATGCGCTGGTCGCTCAAGGCACGATGATCCGCGGCGTATTGGAGACGGCGCTCCAGAGCGATCTGCCCGGCATGGTCCGGGCGGTCGTCAGCGAGAACGTCTGGTCCTTCGATGGCCGCCGTGTGCTGATCCCGGCCGGCAGCCGCCTCGTCGGCGAATACAAGTCAGGGATCGCGCAAGGGCAGACCCGCGTCTTCGTGGTGTGGACGCGCATGCTGCGATCCGACGGGGTCTCCGTTCAGCTCGGCTCGAACGGGACGGATGATCTCGGCCGCGCCGGCAATGCCGGATTCGTCGACAACCATTATCTAGAGCGCTTCGGCTCCGCGATCATGCTGTCGCTCGTCGGTGGCGTCTCGCAATTTCTGAGCGGCTACGGCCAGAACACCAGCAACACCGGCAACGGCACGATCATCACCACGACCGATCCCGTCACAGGCGCGGTGACGCAGACGCAAACGGGCCTGAACCAGAACCAGTTGAGCCTGCAGGCGCGGCAGATCGCAGCTCAGAACGTATCGCAGACCCTCACCACCATCGCTCGGGAGGCGTTGCGCAACTCGATCAACATTCCACCCACCATCCACCTCGATCAGGGGACACGGATCATCGTCTTCGTGCGACGCGACCTCGACTTCTCCGCGCTCTATCCCGACCCGGTCAAGGAAGCCTTGAGGGAGCTGAAGCGTGAACGCACCGGCGCGAAGCGTGACAGTCTTCATTGATCGGGCGCTCGATCCGATCCGCCTCTGGCTTGACGACGACCAGATCGTCGAGATCTGCGCCAATGGCCCGGGCGAGGTGTGGGTTGAACGCTTTGGTCGTTCGGCGATGGAGCGCCACGAAGTTCCACGTCTCACCGAGCATGCGATCCGCCATCTCGCTGAACGTGTCGCCGGTCACTCGGGCCAGAGCGTCAATGAGGAGCATCCGCTGCTCTCGGCCGCGCTGCCGACAGGCGAACGTTTCCAGGGCGTGATGCCGCCGGCGACGACAGCGGGCGGCGCATTCGCGATCCGAAAGCAGGTCATCAAAGAAATGCGGCTCGATGATTACCGAAAGCTCGGTTCCTTCGACAAGGTGACAACAGCGGGGGAGGGGGCGCTGTCGGAGACCGACGGGCGCCTGTGCGAACATCTCGACGCCGGCCGGATCGAAGAGTTCATCCGCCTTGCGGTGCTGAACCGCTATTCGATCCTTTTGTCTGGCGGCACGAGCTCGGGCAAGACAACGTTCTTGAATGCGATCCTCAAGGAAGTGCCGATAGAGGAGCGCATCATCACCATCGAGGACACGCGCGAGGTCAATCCGATCCAGAGGAACTACCTGCCGCTCGTCGCCTCGAAGGGCGACCAGGGCGAGGCGCGGGTGACCGTGGAGACGCTGCTGCAGGCCTCAATGCGGCTGCGGCCCGACCGCATCTTCCTCGGCGAGATCCGCGGCGCCGAGGCCTACTCGTTCCTGCGTGCGATCAACACCGGCCATCCCGGCAGCGTCACGACGGTGCATGCTGACAGTCCCGCCGGTGCCTTCGAGCAACTCGCCTTGATGGTGATGCAGGCCGGGCTCGGCCTGCGCCGCGACGAGATCGTCGCCTACATCAAGTCGGTGCTACCGATCGTCATTCAGCAGACGAAGGTCGGCGGACGGCGTGGCACATCGGCGGTGCATTTCTCGCGCATGGCGGAGTGGCGGGAGCAGCGCACCGGAGGGAGAGGCCGTCATGGCGCGCGTCGTCGCCTATAGGATCGGCGTCGCGATCTTGCTGCTGCTCGCCTTCTGGCTTCTGTGGAGCATGGCCTATGAAGTCGTCGTGGCGCTTCGTTGGGCGCCGAGCCGCTTTCCGAGCGAGGGCGCGACCCGTTGGGCTCTCTTCCGGATGCAGAATGCCGACCGCTCGGCCGACTTCTTCCTAGTTGCCTGGCGGCATTTCTACGATCGGCTCGTGTTCGCCCCTACGCGCGTCGAGGCGCTCATCCGCGCTGGCTACGCCGTGGCGACCGTCGGAGCGCTAGGGCTGGCTGGATTGCTCTTCGCCATCGTCAACCGGCGCCAAATGCCCTACGGCGCCGCGCGCTTTGGCACATTGATGGAGGCGGCGAAGCAAGGCCTCACAGCCAAACGCGGCATTGTGCTCGGAACGCTCGGCGGGGCGACGATCCGCTCCGACGAACCCGCCCACATCCTGGTCGTTGGGCCATCGCGCTCGGGGAAGGGCACCGGCTTTGTTCTCCCCAACGGCTATCTCTGGCAGGGCTCGGCGGTGTTCTTCGATCCCAAGCGCGAGAACTTCGAGGCGTTGGCCAATCACCGAGCGGCGATGGGCAACAAGGTCTTCATGTTCTCGCCGGGGTCAAACGACACGCATCGCTACAATCCGCTCGACTTCGTGCGCCGCGACGAGCGCATGGCGACGGACTGTCTGGTAGTGGCCTCTTTTGTGATTCCGGAGAAAGCCGACGACACGTGGGCCGGCGCCGGTCGCCTATTACTGTCATCGCTGATCGGCTACGTGCTGTCATCGCCTTTGATCGCCAGCGCGCAGCACATGCGCACCGTCGCGCGGATGACGACGACCGGCAAGGATATTTCATCGGTCCTGCGCGCGATAGTGCGGACCGAACGTCAGCATTTGCCGACATGGGTCGTCGATAGCTTCAATCAGTACATCGCCTTGGAACCGGAGACGCGCAACAGCGCGGTGTTCAACGTTAACATGGCGATGTCGCTGTGGAACAACGGACTCATCTCGGCGGCGACCGAGACGTCGGACTTCGACATCCGCGAGCTACGCCGGCAGCCGATGACGATCTTCATCGGGTGCACCATCGCGGAGCTATCGATCTTCCGGCCGCTCATTCGCATCCTGTTCCAGCAGATCCACGACCTGATGATGGTAAAGATCCCGGGAGACGACGAACCTCACCAAGTTCTGCTGATGCTCGACGAATTCTACCATGTCGGCCGGATGGACTCGCTGATCTCGAAGATCACAATCAGTGCGGGCTACGGCTTCCGCATGGCGATCGTGATGCAGGACATCGCGCAGCTCGACGAGCTCTACGGCAAGAACACGCGCGTGACGACTGTGTCGGGCTCGCAGATTAAGCTTTTCATCCAGATCAACGATCTCGACACGTCGGAGTTCGTATCCGAGATGCTCGGCGAGACAACACAGGTTTACAAGACACCGATCCAGAGACCGGGGCAGGGCATCTTCGCGCCGCGCGTCTGGTCACCGCACTACACGCCACGGCCGCTGCGCAGCGCACTTGAGCTGCGCGAGATGTCCGCGCGCCTCTCGATCTTGATGGTAAAGAACTCGCGCTCGTTCGAGCTCACGAAGATCCGGCACTACCTGGACAAGCCATATCGCGGCTACTTCGAACGCGCCAAAGGCTCTCCGCCTGTCCTGCCCAGGTTGCGTGCTTGGCAGGACGAGTCCCTGAGAGGCGCGATCAATCCAGCTCCCGAGCAACAAGAAGACCAGAACAATGTCATGCCGCCAGCCGCTTCGCAGCCGAAAAAAAACCCGGGCCGGCGGCCGAATAAGAAGTCCACCGCTCCGGCGACGTCGGTAAAACCCCCGGACTTGTCGGACGCGCCTTTCCCACTCGCCCGACGGAATGCGGCCACTCGGTCATCGTCGCCTACGACGCTGTCGCTCGGTGAGGCGCCCTCGCCGCCGGCGGGCGAGAACTGCGATGTGCGTGATATCCTCGCCGCCGCTGCGCATGAGCAGAATCAAGAATTCGCCGCGATGACCAAAGTGCTCGGTGTTGATTCCGCAGAGATGGACCGAGTGCAGAAAGCGCGAAGCCTCTTGGTAGACCTACACGAATCTTTCGGAGAACAAGACAAACCAAGCGCAGAACGAAGGTGATCGCCTATACGGGCGATGGATCACGCCTCAAGGGCCTGGCAGCTTTTGTTAATCACGCCGTCCAAGACGAAGTCTAGTTCCAGCTGTGCCCTCGCAACCGGTCTAATGTGGCTCTCTCGCGGAAGAATGGTGTCCGTATGGACTTGCACCGCTCCAAGTTTATTGGATCGCAGACGACGACGCCGCCGCAACAGCCGACCGCTGGCTTGGCTGATCAACATGCACTTTACGGTCAACCCATCCTCTTTCGATCAGAACTTTCAACGCAAGCGCGATTTGGTCGGGAGAGAACTGCTTCTTTCGCTCATTCCAGGCGTAGAGTTTGGATTGGAGGTCCGAAAGGCTCTGAGCTTCTTCGTTCGTTGCGACCCAATATACTGTGGACAGCAGTTCCAGTCCGTAGGGCGTCTCGAAACCATCGACCAATTCGGCGACACGATCAAAACGAAGCCGCGTCTCGGACTGATCCTCGAGGAAGCGGTCGGCATCTTCGAATGCGCCCGGAACGAGGCTCAACCGCTTCGTCGGGTCGTCACCACCGTCAGAATAGCCGGAAATCAGGTGACCCTCGATGCTGCTGAGTACATGGCGCAAGTTTTCAGCGTATGGTCCGTAGTTGGCCTTGCGATACTTTAGGCGCAGATTCTCACCGGCCTCCTGCATGAAGAACATGAGCTTATGTGCTTCCAGAAGCGTAACAAACGGGTCCATCAGGCCGTTTAGGTAACGCTGGACCAAGATGACCAGTGCGGCGCGACCGGGCGTCATGTTGGGCACCGTACGATTGCGCGCCAGTGCGGCGGAATCCGGAGCACCGGAGGGTTCGTAGATCATCGCAACAACATCAGGGGCATTTTCCAACGCCTGAACGATCTTGGGCCGAACGTTGTCCCAGTCGAGTCCACCCAGCCCGGAGCCAAGCGGCGGTATCGCGATGGAGCGTATCTTGAATTGTCCTATCACCCGCACAAGGTCCTCGAGACCCGTCTCAATATCTTCGATGCGACTCTTGCCCTTCCAGTGGCGCTTGGTCGGAAAGTTAATGATATAACGCGGTGACAGCTTGCCTGTCTCGTGGACAAACATCTTCCCAGGCTGAACTTCGTGGCGATCACATGCGGCGGCATAGGCCTTGAAGTTACCCGGAAACTTGTTCTTGAATTGCAGCGCAATTCCGCGACCCATGATGCCGACGCAATTGACGGTGTTCACCAGCGCATCAGCGTCGGCATCGAGGATGTCACCGGTTGTGAATGTGATCATGCGGTCCTCCTCAGTAATACCAGTGTGGTAGGATCTGTACGGTCGGCTTGTGCGCAGCTTGTGCTAAGGCATTTACCGCTACATTGAACACAGCCTTCGAATGAACGCCGATGCGTTCAACCAGATGCCATGGGAAATGATTATACATCAGGAACTCGGCTTGCTTGGCCTCCTTGATATCAGCCTGCGCCCATTGCGTGGCAGCGATATGTTCCCAGTTCAGCTGATCGAGTTGGGCGGCAACTTTCCAAAACTGCGCGTAGGCCGCGCCCGCATTTGATCCGCTGAATGCCCAGCTGTGATTGTTTCCATCTGCCCATTCGATGACCTTGTGAAGGTCTGCTTCTAAGTGGACGATCGGCCCCTGCCCACCCTTGTACGCAAGTTCGGGACTGTTGGCGCAATGGATCACATAGAGCATCACCGAGCGGGGACAGAAGTAGAAGGGCACGAAATTGCCCACAAACGCATTGGCGTAGCAATCGACGGGAAGGCGCAATCTGCGCTCCTTGATCGATCCCATGCCGATGGTCGTGCCGGGAAGCGCAAGCTTTATGATCTCAGAATCGCACAGCAACCTGTTATGAGCGATGATCGACGGAAGTCTGTCGACATTGACGATATGGTAGATTTTCGCACCTGGCGGCGACTGAGTCATTTCTCGGCCTCGACGTACCCCAGGCTGACGAGTTGATCTTTCAACAGTAAGCGAATGGCTGCGGGCCTTGTCGGGATGCCGGCCTGCTTGCGTCGAAACTCATCGAGGATTGCGAGCAACGGAAGCGGAAGCCTGACCATGACAGGTTCCGTTTCCACTTTCGGTCTGCCTTTTTGACGTGCCACGGCGGCCCTTTTTGATTCGTCCTGATTACTTGATATCAATAAGGCCGTGCGACGCCAAGGATCAACGGCTCAATGGGAAGTTTTTCCCTGGCTCATGCCTCATGGCCGCCAGCGGCTGTTGCCGCGTTCGATCTTGCGGACCACCTCACAGGATGATACTGTGGCATCGTTACAGATTGTCCTGTTAAATCAAATACTTATGTTCCATAATCTATGTTATGCGAAGGCGCGGGAATGTGGCGATCCTCATCCTTGTATCCCTGCACATCACTGTGATTTCGGACCACCGTGGTAGCGCCAAACGTGTCCATCCTCATGTGCTTTCGGCGCAATCCGGAAACGCGGTGCCGTTCTGCCGGTTGTGAACGCGCCGTTCTGGTCGTATCGGGCGTCAGCATGGACAGCGGTCCGCCTCGCCTCGTTCGGCCAGTAGCTCTTGTCGGTGATAGTCGAGCCCGCGTAGGCCACCGCGGAGGCCATTGCGAGTGGCAACACCAGCGACATCGTGATGATCGGTTTCCTAAACATGATCCGGCTCCATTTCTTTGGAAGACGCGCGCGATGTACGCCTCCCAATAGGAGTTCGGAGCATTCGAGGGGCCGGTTACACGCTCACGCCGACGTGAACGTTCTCGATCGACCCCGCTACCAGCGCAACAAACGCGGCCCAAGCATCGCCCCCGCCAAGGTGCAGAGCACAATCGTGCCGCCGTACCAAACCGCAACGAACGGCAACGAATCTTCGGTGCAATGGAATGCGTAGGCCATCGCGCTTATGCTGCCCGAGATCAGTCCGGCAAAGGCACCCGCGCGAACGAGATCGGTAGGAGCCGCCTGGCGCATCGCCCAAATCACCGCGGCGAACGGGAGGATCGCGATGATCGGCACCGACAGCAGGCATTCCAGCCATTCGTCTCCCACGATCATCTGGTCCCAGTGCGAGCGGGGCGCCATCGCTAGATTCACCGTTGCGAGAAGCATGATGATCACAAAGGGCGATGCCGCCACCATAGGCGAGATTCGCCGTTCGCCGCCGGGTCGCGCCAGCCGCGTCAAATAGAGCGTCGCCACCGCGACAACCGCGACGGTGAAACCGAGTTTGACGAAAACGAAAGTCAACGCGCGCGCCGTGTCCAGGTCCGGACGGATTCCGAGCCCGGCGATCGTGAGACCGACGGCCACGGCAACACCGGTGGCCAAGGCGATATTAACAGTCCGCCCGACGAGTCGGCGGTCGACGGGCTCGGTGTTGTTGCTGAGCACGCTTACCAGTTCTTCCGTCTTCATGCCCTGGTCTCCCTGCCGATCAGTTTCGCCAAAGCCTTGATGCCGCGATGGATGCTGACCTTAACGCCCGATTCCGTCATATCGTACCGGACGGCTGTTTCTGCAACGCTTCGACCCTCGAGCTTCACGCTCTCGATCGCATGACGGACCTTCGTTGGCAGACGGTTCAGCAATTGCCCAATGTCGTGCGTGCTCTCGACGGCGATTTGATCGTCGGCCGCCGCGAGTTCATTGTGGTCCCCGATCGGCAAATTCGCCTGCGATGCGCGATTGCGCCTGAGATAGTCGATCAGCTTGTAGCGCGCGATCGCATGTACCCACGGGGTCAGCAACGTCTCGACGTCGAACGTATGGCGCTTGAGATGGATTGCCAGCAGGGCTTCCTGCACCAGATCCTCCGCCTCCTCGGGACCCCGCCCGATGCGGGCCAAATGCCGTTTGTAGAACGCCCGTAGATGACGGCTCAATTGATCAAGCAGCGTGCGGTGCGAGGCCGCGTCGCCATCCAGGCTGGCAAGCATAAGTGCCTTCAGTTCGGTCTCGTGGCTCGTCATGCTTGACGTCTTCTCTGTCAATTCGCTGGTCAATCTGGTTCGGTTACAAACGATGGCGCCTCGCGGATAATAAATCCGGCATCGACGGGGAAACCGACCAGGGACGGACCGATCTCACCACCTAGCAATGCGGCTCGATGAACCTGCCGATCTCTCCCGGTTCGGCAAAGATTATCGCGGCACGATCACCCATCATTCCCGCAGGCATAATCGCGGGCGCATTTTTCTCCGGTCCATCCTTGCTTGTGTCCGTCATGAAGCGGAGGTTGCGTTCCCAGAACGCGCGCGTCTTGCCGTCGGCGGTAGTGACGCGATAGGTGTCGCGACAATAGGTAATCGTTTTGACCTGGCTGGCGGGCTCCAGGCTTTTCAGATTGGGGTCGTGGCCGCCGCCCATCATTCCCCCCATAGCCTTCATGCTGCCCTTCCCCTTCATGCTGCCCATCCCCTTCATCTGGGCCTCAGCGGTTCGCTCGGGTGCGGCCCCCGGCTTGGTCGCCTCCCTGAGGAACGCCAGCAGGTCGGCGCGAGCGCCTGCGTCCTTGATACCCTCGAACGGCATCTGGTTGTCCGGCACCATACCTTGCGGATCGGTCAGCCATTGGTTGAGCGCGCGGTCATCCCAGATGATTCCAGACGCTTTGAGCGCATCGGAATAGCGATCGAAACTCGGAAGCGATCCCGCCTTCCGTCCCCACAAATCAGCGAGACTTGGCCCCGTCATATTGCGGCCGGGCTCAAGCGAATGACATGACGCACAGGCTCTAAAGTCCCGCTGACCGCGCGCCGCGTCCCCCTGCTCGGCAAGAGCCGGCGACAGCGATGCGATGGCGAACAGTACCGCAATCCCGAATTTGCTCATTGTCGGTCTCCCTTTCCGGACCGCAGATATTTAATGAGCCCCGCCGCCGTCAGGACCAGCACGACGACCACCAACAGCCACACCAGCGCCATGCCCCACATCATTCCGGGCATCATCATTCCGTTCATCATGGTTCACCTCATTCGGCTGGTTCCGGAATGCGCTGTGTCGCCCTCGCCGCCAGAGCCGCCAGCGTGGTAGATCGATTGCCGCTGCCATCGTCATTCGACAACCGGAATTCCTTCACCAATCCGTAGATCGCGGGAATTACAATCAGCGTTAGCAGCGTCGACGAGATCATGCCGCCGATCATCGGTACCGCGATGCGTTGCATGATTTCGGAGCCGGTCCCGGTGCTCCACATGATCGGCAGCAGACCGGCGATGATGGCGACGACGGTCATCATCTTCGGCCGCACCCGCTCCACCGCGCCTTCCATAATCGCATCGTAGAGGTCGCTACGCGTCAGTGCATTCCCCTCGGCATCGCGTCGCGCCTTGATCCCCGCCAAGGCGTGATCGAGATAAATCAACATGACAACGCCAGTCTCGGCGGCGACGCCAGCCAGGGCAATGAAGCCGACGACAACGGCGACCGACAGATTGAAGCCAAGCCACCACATCAGCCAGAGGCCGCCGACCAGAGAGAATGGTAGCGACAGCATGACGATCAAGGTCTCCGTGATGGAGCGGAAGTTGAGGTACAGCAGCAGGAAGATGATCAGCAGCGTCACCGGCACCACAATCTTCAGACGCGCGGTGGCCCGCTCGAGATATTCGTACTGCCCGCTCCAAACGACATAATATCCCGGTGGAAATTGAATGCTGGCCTGCACCGCTTTCTGCGCGTCGGCGACGTAACCGCCGAGATCACGGTCCCGGATGTCGACATAGACGTAGCTGGCCAACTGGCCGTTCTCGGTCCGGATCGACGTAGGTCCCCGTGCTAATGCGACCTTGGCGACTTCGGCGAGCGGCACGGCACCGCCGCCCGGCATTGGCACCAGGACATCATTGGCGATCGCCTGCGGATTGTCCCGCAGATCGCGTGGATAGCGCATGTTGACGGTGAAACGCTGGCGCCCCTCCACCGTCGTCGTTACGGTCTGCCCACCCAGCGCCGTCGCGATGACGTCCTGCACGTCCTGAACCATGATGCCGTAACGGGCGAGCGCCGCACGATCCGGCGTGATGTCGAGATAATAGCCGCCGATGCCGCGTTCGGCATAAGCCGACGACGTTCCGGGCACTGCTTTCAGGACTTGCTCCACCTGCTTGGCGAGTTTGTCGATCTCGACAAGATCGGTGCCGATCACCTTGACGCCGACCGGCGTCCGGATCCCGGTCGACAGCATGTCGATGCGCGCCTTGATCGGCATGGTCCAGGCGTTGGAGACCCCTGGAAACTGCAATGCCGTGTCCATCTCGGCAATCAAACTGTCGACCGTCACCCCGTGGCGCCATTGCTGCTTCGGCTTAAGGTTGATGATGGTCTCGAACATTTCCGAAGGCGCCGGATCGGTCGCGGTGGCGGCACGCCCAGCCTTTCCGAACACCGAGGCGACCTCGGGAAACGATCGGATGATCCTGTCCTGGGTTTGCAGCAACTCGGCTGCCTTGGTGATGGAAATTCCCGGCAGCGTCGTCGGCATGTAGAGCAGCGTGCCCTCGTTCAGGTTTGGCATGAATTCGGTGCCGAGCTGACGCGCAGGCCAGATCGTCACCGCAAGTACGACCAGAGCCAGCAGGATCACCAGCGTCTTGGCGCGCAGCACGCCCTTGATCACGGGTCGATAGATCCAGAGCAGAAACTTGTTGATTGGGTTTTTGTGTTCCGGAACGATCCGACCTCTGACGCAAATTACCATCAAGGCAGGCACCAAGGTGACGGACAGCAGGGCTGCCGCGGCCATCGCAAACGTCTTGGTGAAGGCCAGCGGACTGAACAACCGCCCTTCCTGCGATTCCAGCGTGAAAATCGGCATGAATGAGACGGTGATGATCAGAAGGCTGAAGAACAACGCAGGCCCGACCTCCGACGCCGCGTCGATCAGGATATCGACGCGGGAACGCCCCGGTTCGGCCCGTTCCAGATGCTTGTGGGCGTTTTCGATCATGACGATCGCGGCATCGACCATGGCGCCGATGGCGATCGCGATGCCGCCGAGGCTCATGATGTTCGAGCCGATCCCCAATAGTTTCATCGCGCCGAATGCCATCAGTACGCCGACTGGCAGCATCAGGATCGCCACCAAGGCACTGCGAACGTGCAGCAGGAATATGATGCAGACCAAAGCTACGATCCCGCTTTCCTCCAGTAGTGTGTGCTTGAGCGTCGCGATGGCGGCGTTGATCAGGTTCGAACGATCGTAGACCGGGACGATCTCGACCGATTTAGGCAGACTGCTAGCGATCTCCTTGAAGCGCTTTTTCACATTCTCGATCACGTCGAGCGCATTGAGCCCGAACCGCTGCAGCACGATGCCACCGGCGACCTCACCCTCGCCGTTCAGTTCGGCGATGCCGCGGCGTTCGTCCGGACCGAGTTCAACGCGCGCAACATCCTTGAGCAGAACAGGCGTGCCATTATTGGTCTTGAGCACGACATTGCCGAGATCGTTGATGTTCTTCAGATAGCCCTTGCCGCGGATGACGTATTCGAATTCGGAAAGCTCGACGGTGCGCCCGCCGACATCGGCGTTGCTGGCGCGAATTGCATCGCGCATTTTCTGCATGGTGATGCCGAGGTCACGCATGCGTTGTGGATCGAGGATGACGTTGTATTGCTTGACGAAACCGCCGACACTGGCGACCTCGGCAACGCCTTCGGCCTTGGCCAGCGCGAACTTCAGGTTCCAGTCTTGAATCGTACGCGTGTCTGAAAGGTTCAACTCCTTCGACATCACCGCGTATTGGTAGACCCAACCTACACCTGTGGCGTCCGGGCCGATCGTTGGGGTGACGCCGGAAGGCAACCGCGACGCAGCACTATTGAGGAATTCAAGGACCCGCGAACGCGCCCAGTAGATGTCCGTGCCGTCCTCGAAAATCACGTAGACGAACGAGACTCCAAAGAACGAGAATCCGCGCACAACCTTCGAGCGAGGAACGGTCAACATCGCCGTCGTCAACGGATAGGTGACTTGGTCCTCGATCACTTGCGGCGCCTGACCTGGATATTCGGTGTAGACGATGACCTGGGTGTCGGAGAGGTCGGGGATCGCGTCCAGCGGCAGATGGACAAGAGCATAAATCCCGGCCGCGGCGGCAAACCCGGCGCCGAACAACACAAGTAACAAATTGCGCGCCGACCAGGCGATCAAACGAGCGATCATGGCTGGGTTCCCGCTTCCGAGAAGCCCTTCAACGCGGCCTTCAGATTGCTCTCCGCATCGATCAGGAAGTTGGCCGATGTAACGACGGGCTCGCCATCCGTGAGGCCTTCCCGGACTTCGACGTAGCCGCCTCCGCGGTGGCCCAGCTTGACCTCGTGCGGCTCAAATCGCCCTTGTCCTTTGTCGACGAGTACCGACTGCCGGGTGCCCGTATCAAGAACCGCACTTTCCGGAATGGCCAGCACCGGCTGTGGATTGCCAGTATCGATTGCCGCATCCACGTACATATCGGGCCGCAACAAACCATCGGGATTCTCCAACTCAATGCGGACGCGCGCGGTGCGCGTCTGTGCATTCAGATGCGGATAGATCAGCGCCACTTTTCCGCTGAAACTACGACCGGAGAAGGCGCGCGGACGCACGTCGACCTTTTGCCCGATGGCAATCCCCGCCAGATCGCGCTCGGCAATATCGACCAGAACCCACACAACGCGATGATCTACAATACGAAACAGCACATCGCCCGGCGCCGCCCGCATGCCGTTCACCGCCGTGCGTTCCAGGATGTCGCCATCCTGCGGTGCGGGCCATGCAACAGAAAGTGAGATTTCGCGCGTACGTTCAATGTCGGCAATGGCTTTTCCCGGCATACCCAGATTCTCCAGCCGCCGCCGCGCGCCCTTCAGGGCCTGTGCGCTCAATGAACCATTCAGGGCGGACAGATACTCGGCGGCGGCGCTCGATAGACTCGGGCTGTAAACCCGCATCAGCGGCTGCCCCTTGTGCACATGTTCGCCAGTGGTGACGTTCTCGACCGACTCGATGAAGCCTTCGAACCGAAACGACACGATCGATGCACGACGTTCGTCGAGTTGGATGGTGCCCGGCGCACGAATAAGCGTGTGAATGACGCGGAGCGCCGCGGGCTCGGATTGCACACCGGTACGCTGGATCTTTCCCGGCGACAGCTTGACCGAGCCGTCATCGGAGTCTTCGCCCTCATACACAGGGATGTAATCCATCCCCATCGGGTCCTTCTTCGGCGTCGGCGACGTGTCCGGCAGGCCCATTGGGTTGCGGTAGTATTTGATCTTGCGCTCTACCGGGGCCGTCGCCGCGACTGGTGCGGGGGCATCCTCGAAGCTGACATCGGAGCCTGCGGGTACGGCGTGATAGTCGCGACCGTCGGATGTTTTCCTCGGCGTCAGCGAGTAGAACGGTTTGTTGTCCGGATCCTGAAAATAAATCGGCGGACCGCCCGGCTTCGCCGACGCTGCCGTAACCGTGCTGATCATCGGCACGGTCGAATGCTGCGCGCGGCCGACGATGAACCCGCCTCCCGCCGCCGCGATTAACGCGGCGACGGTGGCGGTGACGAAAACGGCGCGGCTCATTTCTGCGCCGTGATGACGAGCTTGTTCTCGACGGTGCCGGTCTCGCCCTGCACCTTGGCACCCAGGGACAACTGCCAACGGCCCGCCATGGGGACGTTGGCCTTGAATTTATAAGTGCCGGGCTCGGCTCCTGGTATCGGAGCGATCTTGGTCACCATCTCCTGCATGCCGTCGGGCGTCATGTCGAGACGGGTCGCGAAGATCACGGCGTCCGGAACAGACTTCCCAGTGGCCTTATTGATGAGCCGGACCGTGATGGTCTTGTCGGGCCCCGCCTGCACGGTTTGGTCGACGAGTTGGAATTCGTAGTTCTTGATATCGGCGTGCGCAATGGTGACCGAACCGGTCATGGCAATGCCGATCAGCGCCGCCTTAATGGTGCGCGAATAGCGAAACGTCTTCATGTGGAATCCTCGATTATCCATGGTCTGCCGCAAGGCGGCATGCATCATCTAACTGCGTGGTTTTGCGACCACGCAGTTGCATACGGCGTCGGAACGCCTATCAGACCAAGGTTCGAGGCGGATGATCGGGAGGTGGACGGTCAAGTCCGTCGGAAATGGTATCGTCGAGCGCGAAAAGCATCACGCGTATCGGCTGCCGGATCAATATCGCAGCTGATATGGCAGGCGCGGCCTGCACGAATGTCGATATGCACATCGCCACGATCGGACAATCGTGGCAGTCGTTGCTCTTCTGATGGTCGGGACAACATGGCATGTCACCCGACATCGACGCCGTGCCTCCCATCCCGGAGCCCGATAGGCCCATTGCAGCCGCTGGCGTCACCAGCGGCGCAGCGATGAGCCCGGCGATCACAAGAACCGCAAGCAGTTGAGCGATGAGGCGGCGAAGATTCATAGGCTACCCTGCCATGGCGGAGGGAACCTGCAAAGCAAAAACTCCTTCACATGTTCGACACTCGATGGACCGCCCATAGTGAAGCTTAGGGCGTTGGTTAACCGAAACCGAATTACTTCAGCCGACGGAGCGCACTCCCTCGAATTCCATGTAAGTACGCCGACCATCCGGTCCGAAGAGAACAACGGCGTACCGCGCAGGCGCTCCGCCCTCCATGCCGGGCGACCCCGCAGGCATTCCCGGAACCGCTACGCCCGTCGCCACGGGGCTTTCTTTCAGCAGGCGCCGGATCGCGGCAGCCGGAACATGCCCCTCGATGACGTATCCACCCGTTTCGGCGGTATGGCACGCAGCCAGGTCGGCCGGGACACCGAGACGTTTCCGGACATGTTGAAGGTTAGCCTCTTCCTGAACCGTGACGACAAACCCAGCGGCTGCGAGATGGCGAACCCAACCCGAACAGCAACCACAATTCGGATCCTTGTGAACCTGAATGACCGAAATCTGTGCAGCCGCGGAAACGATCGGGGTCATCAATGCCGCCGCAACAATTCCAAGCGCGCTTCGTCGCGATATGCCGCCTGCGGCATGGGTCCTCTCGATAATCCTTTCCAAACCGGTCACCTTTATCGTCTTCAAGTGAAGTCTTCCTTGATCAATGCCCGACGGACGGTTGCATCGTGCCGAGGATGCTCACGGCAAAGAGAACTGCCCACCCCAAGAACTGCTCGCCGAGCACATGGCTGCGCAACCGTGCGGACCAAGCGGCCGATCCGTCAGTGGCATCCGGCCGAATTTTGCTCATCGATGGAACAAGCCAGAACCGGTTCGCGACGGCGAGTAGAAGCATGCCGCCAAATAAAGCCAGTTTCGCGAGAAGAACCTGGCCATACAGCGTTTTCAGCAAGCCAGGAATCGATCCAACCAGAAACCAGCTGTTGACGAGGCCCGATCCGATCAATGTGGCTACCGCAACATACCCCATGCCGGAAAACCGCAGCAAAATCCGATCCACGTCCTTCGCTCCCTCGTTCAGGTTCGTCCCGATGTAACGGTGCAGTATGACTGCGAGCGGAATGAGTCCTCCCAGCCATGCGCTCGCGGCGAGAAGATGCGCGGCGTCGGACGTCACATGAAGAACGCCTGCCCATCCCTCCTCGATCTGGGTGTGGCCCGTACCTGCCAACGATACCAAAAGCGCCGCCGCGAGAAACGGCATCATAAAATTCCGACTGCTGGAACTCCTCGAACGGAGACCCCACGCCGCTACGCCGATGATGACCACGGCGAGGAACATGCGTATCGTCCAGACGATACCGAAGCTGGTATCGTGGGCTACCGCCCAGACCACCTCCGCATCGGCCAGGTCGTCAAGACTGCCGCTCATATTTGCGGTCGCGAGCGCGAACCAGAAGAGACCGCTCAGTAACGCAGCAACGGCGGTCCACAGAAGCAGTCTCCGTCGCCAGCAGCCGAACGCCTCCGGTTCGCCCCCCGCATATGCGTAGAGCGGGAAAAACGACAGACCGGCGAGCGTCGTCGTCGCCGCATAATGCAGAAACCGCGCGAGGATGAGTCCGTCCTCAACCATCAGCGGGTCACGCTGAAGGAGTAGGTGCCCTTGACGCGATGGGTGTCGTCCGACACGGCGTGCCACTCGACCTTATAGTCGCCCGGGACTAACTGCTCCTTCACCGGCACCACCAACAGTTTCTTGTTGGCCGGGTCAGTTTGTGATTTTCCGGTTGCGACTGTCTTTCCGGCTTGATCCTTTAGTTCGACGCCGGAGAATTGCGGGATGACGGTTTCATTGAACATGATCCTGATCTGCTTGGGTGCAGTCGTCGCCACACCCGCCCCGGGCTCCGCCGATTGGATCTGCGGATGGGCATAGACGACGCCACTGCATAGGATTGCTGCAATTAGTGTGAAGGCCGCCGCTGAAGTATTCGACATTCGAGTTTTCCTTTTGACGCTTGAACTGTTGGATTAATGGGTCGACTCGACGCGGCAGTCTTCGGACCGCCGCGCCGGACCACCACTCCCTACTTGCCCTTCTGCAGCTTGGTAATGGTGATGCCGGCCGTTGCCCGTTCGGCTTCGAACTGGACCTTATCGCCGACCTTGACCTGCTTGAGCATCGCCGGATCCTGGACGCGGAACACCATGGTCATGCCGTCCTCGTCCATGTCGAGGTTCTTGATCGGGCCGTGCTTCAAGGTGATCTTCCCTGCGGCCTCATCGATCTTCTTGACCTCCCCGTTGGCCATCGCCGCCTGTGCGAGGGCGGCGGCCGACGACAACGCGAGTGACACCGCGAGGGCACCTGCTACGATTTTGTTGGATCTCATATTCGTTCCTCTTCAGTTGCTCTGCCTTCCAATGGAAGGCGCTCTTTCACGCTGCCAACGTTGGATTCTGTTGCGCGCATCGCGAAGGGCAAACAGCCCTCCGACGACGACGCGTGCGATCACATCGGGGCAGTAGTGAAATTCTCGCACGGCGAGCAGAACGCCTCGTTTGCCCGCCAGTCCTTTTTTGAATTGTCGTATGCCCGGGTCGCCGGGTCCGCCGAGTTCGTACCAACGCACCTGGGCGTTTTCCCGTAACCAGCGGATGACGTGCCACTGCAGCACGTAACCGGGGTTCAATTCGGTCGCCTCGTCACTGGTTGCACCGAAGACGTAGTAGGCAAGATCGCCGACGACGCTGAACGCCAGGCCGCCGATCGGCTTTCCTTCATGGTAAGCCAGAGCGATCCGCATTTTCATGCGTTCCGGCAGTCGCACCAGTTCCGGAATGGTGGCGGGCAGATCGACGCCCGGATAGTTTAGGTTCTTGCGCCGGACCATCTCCGCATAGATATCCTGGAACGTTTTGATATCAGGGGCAGCGTCGCCGATACGGACGTCGAGATTGTGCGCGAGCCCCTTGCGGAGATTGTAGCGCCATCGCTGGTCCAGGCTTTTCTGCTGCTCGGCCTCGTCAAGCGTCGCATCGACGAAATAGCGGTCAAGCATCGACGACGCAGAACCTTCGAGCCCCATCTCGCCGAGCGCCTGGGCCTCGGCTGGATAGAAGTCCGGATGCGGTCGCGGCCGAATGACGAGGTAAAGCTTTCGGCGCCGACAATATTCGTCCAGCAGCGCCCCGATTACCTTCTTGTAGGGTCCAGGATCGTGTGATCCGCCGACGGGTCGCCAAAACGGCGCGAAGCGGACGAGCGCCATTCCACGGCCGATCCAAGGTACGAGGTAAAGTCCGACGCGCGCGCCTCCGAAGGGAATGCCATCGCGACGCAGAAGAATGTGGCTCGATCGTTCGCCTCGTTGTCCGGATCCGTAGATCGCGGTCTGCTCGTAGTGCACGTCCGCAAACATGCCCATCGCCGCGTGCCAGGCATCGTCCGGCACACGGTCAACTTCGCGCTCATCCATTGAAAGTTCTTTCATGATTGACCCGCCGTCGTTCACTTGACGGTGACGGTGCCGATCATGCCCGCCTCGCGATGGCCGGGGATCAGACATGAGTATTCGAACTCGCCCGGCTTGGTGAACTCCCAGACGATCTCGTCGGTCTTCTTCGGCGCGAGGCGCTTACCGTTCGGATCATCGTGCTCCATGTCCGGATTCTTCTTCATCGACTCGGCATGCTTGAGGTTCTCTGCGGTGGTCGCGAGGATGAACTCGTGGTCGAGTTCGCCGTTGTTGCGCAGCATGAACTTGATCTGCTCGCCTTTTTTGACCTCGATCTTGTTCGGCGTGAACGTCATCTTGCCGTCGGCTTCGCCCATCGTCACTTGAACGATCCGTGCCGGCTTTTTCGCATCGCCAGGCTCACCGGCCGAAAACGTGTCGTCTTGATGATGATCGACAGGCCCGGCCCATGCCGACGCCGCCAAGAGCAGCGTTGCAAATAACGCGATGCCAGTTCGACACAATTTTCTCATTTCGCGTCTCCTTCGTTCGGTTGGATCATTCGGCCTGAACATCACACTCACATCCCCTTCATCTTCATTCCTTTCATTCCTTTCATGCTTTTCATTTTCGGCGCTCCGTCCTTGTCCTTGCCGCCGTCCTGCCGGGCCGGCTCCGCAGCCGGAGCATCGACCTCGTAGGCAACCGTGCCTTTGGGAAACTTGTAAGGTCCGGGGTCGCTGTAGTCGTCGCGGCCCATGCCTTCGCGGATCTTCATCACCGTGAACATGCCGCCCATCTCGATCGGTCCGAATTGTCCCGAGCCCGTCATCATCGGCAGCGTGTTGTCGGGCGCGGGCATTTCCATCTCGCCCATCGCCATTCCGGTCGACCCCATCACCATGGCGTCAGGTGCGAGCTTGCCGACCGCCTTGGCCAAGTCCTGCTTCGACACGCCGATCATGTTGCGCATGTCGTGCCCCATCGCGTTCATGGTGTGATGCGACTTGTGGCAGTGGAACGCCCAGTCGCCGGGATTATCGGCGGTGAAATCGAAGGCACGCACCGCGCCCACCGGCACGTCAATCGTCACTTCTGGCCATTGCGCACTTTCAGGGACCCATCCGCCGTCCGTGCAACTGACTGCAAAATTGTGACCGTGCAGATGGATCGGATGGTTGGTCATGGTGAGATTGCCGACGCGCACCCGCACGCGATCTCCCAAACGTACAGGCAGCGGGTCGATGCCCGGAAACACCCGGCTGTTAAAGGTCCACATATTGAAGTCGGTCATCTCGTTGACTTTCGGCAGATAGGTGCCGGGATCGATGTCGTAGGTGCTCATGATGAAGACGAAGTCGCGGTCGACCGGACGGAATGCCGGGTCGCGCGGATGCACCACAATCATTCCCATCATGCCCATCGCCATCTGCACCATTTCGTCGGAATGCGGGTGGTACATGAACGTCCCGCTGTGCTTCATCTCGAATTCGTAGACGAAGGTCTTTCCTGGTTTGATATGCGGCTGGCTCAGACCGCCTACGCCGTCCATCCCACTTGGCAGGATCACGCCATGCCAATGCACGGTGGTGTGCTCGGGCAGTTTGTTGGTAACGAAAATGCGGACCTTGTCGCCTTCGACCGCCTCGACCGTCGGGCCGGGCGACTGACCGTTGTAGCCCCACAGGTACGCCTTCATGCCCTCGGCGAACTCACGCACGACGGGTTCAGCGACGAGATGGAATTCCTTCCAGTCGCCATTCATCCGCCAGGGCAGCGACCAGCCGTTGAGGGTCACGACCGGCCGATAATCCGGACCGCTGGTCGGATGCAGCGGTGGCTGCATCGTCACCTTGTCCATGATCGGCGCTTCCGGAATGTTGGCCGCTTGCACGCGGCCGCTCACGGCGCTGGCGCTCACCAGCGCTGCGGTACCGAGAAATCCTCTTCGCGATAGCATGTTGGTCTCCATCAATGGCCGCCGCCACTGCCCGCCTGGGCGGTGGTCGTAGGGCGGGATTCTTTCTGCATGTCACCCGAGCCGCCGCCGTTGACGGCGGTCTGCAGATCGGATTGCGCCATCCAGAATTCGCGCTTGGCTTGGATTCCGGCGCGCAACGAGGCGATGCGCTGCCGTGCTTCCGTCAGTAGCGCGAAGACGTCGATCTGCATGCTGCTGAAACGCAGTTGCATCTCCTCCGTAATGATCTTCCGGAGCGGCAGCACCTCGCGCTGGTACTGTCCGGCAATCTCATAGGTCGAACGGTAGACCCGGTAGGCGTCCCTCGCCTCCGAACGCACGTTGACCGCCTTTTCGGTCAGGCGATTGAAGGCCTGGTTGTAGGTCTCGAACGCTTGCCGCACGCGCACTTCGCCGCCGTCGAAGATCGGGATCTGAAACTGGATATCGAAGCCGCGCTCGCGAAACCGGGAGCCATCGGGATCCCTGGTGGTCTTCGCAATTCCCGCAACATCGAGCAGTGTGACGAAACGGCTGGCCTCCGTCAGGTTGAGCGACTTCGCCAGCGCATCGAGTTCGATCCGGGCGATCTGCAGGTCGATCCGGTGCGTCACCGCGTCGACCTCGATCAGAGGCAAGGCAGACGGGCGTCGCGGCAACGCCGGGAGTGCCTTCGGAAGCCGGAACGTGAGGCCTCCGCCCCAAAGACCCAGGAGCCGGGCGAGCCCCTCGCGCGAACTCGACGCCTCCTGACGCATGGACGCGAGATCGGCGGTCGTCTCTGCGTAGAAGACCTGTTCGCGGGCCTGATCGAGTTTGTTGAGCGAACCGGTTTCGCCGAGCTTCGAAGCCAGTTTTGCGGTCGCCTCGGCAGTGGACTTGGCGTCGGTCAGCAGTCCGACCAGTTCATTGGCGGCAACCGCGCGGTAGTAGGATCGCCGAACATCGGACGCGAGCCGCAGCGTCTCCAACGCGGCACGCAATTGCGCCTGCCGGAAGCGTTGCCGCGCGATTTCCGAGCGGAACGGCAGCGTTGCCAGCGCGAGGATGTCGCCAACAACCTGGCGCTCGATCTCGACCGCGCCGCCGCCCGCGATCCGCGAGATCGAGAACGTCGGATTGGGCGGAAGGCTCTCCTGAACAAGATCGGTTTCCGCCAGCGCCAATTCGTTGTAGGTCGCCTGCAGCCCGCGATTGTTGAGCAGCGCGATCTGAACCGCGGTTTCGACGTTGAGCGTCTGGTGCAGCAGACGCTTGACGCTATCGTCCGCCTGTTGTGCGTCGTCCACCGAGCGGATCGCGATCACGTCCTTCTTGATGGTGTTGCCGGCGATGTCGGCCACCGCCGTCATGCCGCCATCCGGCGAAAACGTGGCGCAACCCGACAGCAAAAGCGAGATCGACACGGCCAATATCGCCCCATGTCTGCGAGCGACTGGGAGCGAACGGCGATGTCCGACGTAGTCGATGTTTGTCATCGTGCGCTCCTACTGTCCGGATTTCGGCGTCGGAGCGACGCGTTGGTTTTGTTCTTTCCAACCGGACGGCGCCGTCGGACGCAGGCTGGTATAGGGAGCGATGCTCGAGCGGTAGCCGACCCCCGCGACCTTCACCCCGGGATCCGCGGGATCGGCGCCGACCAGCGGCGCCGTAGGTAGCACGCAGCCGCCAAGCGTCATGGCCGCGAAGGCCAATCCCGTGAATGCTCCAAACCTGATTTCGAATAGTCTGCCCACCACCGAACGAACGGCGGCGGAAGTCGCCCCAATCTGCGCTGACATAATACTTTCCTGAACTGACGATGAACCACAGTTGCGCGTGCCCTGAACGGGCGCTGCACCGCGTCACACTTGGTCAGGTCAGGAAATGGGGGGGCGATAGCGCTGTGGGGGCGCGTTGTCGGTCAGTTTCCGATAGCTTTCGGCCTCGCGCACGGCCTTCGGCATCGACGGCTTTGCAACGTCGACGAGCGTCGCCGGAAGCGCAGTGACGCACATCAGGCCGCAGCATTGTCCGTCCGACGAATGCGGTGCCTTCGCAGGCGCCGAGCCGTCATTGAGCGCGACCGACTTCGCGTGATGATCGCCTGCAGCATGCACATGGGTTTTGACGCTGGAGTGATCATGGACGTGTCCGTCCTTGTGGACATGCGGCACGATGCCTTCATGGTGTACGTGGACCACGCCGGGCACGTGATCCTCGTCGGTCAGGCAATAGGGAGTGGCGTGACCGCCTGGCAATGCAAAGGAAATCGTCGGGGCCAGCACGCAAAACAGATAGGTCAGGGCGACAAGCCACCCTGCCTTCAAACGTTTCGTTCTGGTAAGGCCGACGAACATTCCCGCGTCAATGCTTTCGATTTACTGTGCTCGGATTCGGAAGCATAGTTGCGTATCCTGAATCTGCCAAGATGGAACCTGACGAAACGATCATCGTTCCGCACGTCCGACGACGGCCATCAGTTCCGCGATCTTCCGGCGCTGATCGGCCTTGTCGCCGCTCGCAATCGCATGTTCGACACAGTGCGAGACGTGATCCTTCAGGATCTCCTCCTCGACGCGCCGCAGTGCGGCACGAACGGCCGATATCTGCGTTACAATATCAATACAGTAGCGGTCCTCTTCGACCATCTTGGCCAGGCCGCGTACCTGCCCCTCGATCCGGCTCAGGCGTTTTTGGCAGGAAGTCTTGATGTCTTTGCGCATTCGTTCTATATACCCCCATAGGGTATGAGTTGCAAGTGGCATGGGAGATCGAGATGAACGCATCCGAAAAAGCAAATTCCGGCAACGGCAAAAAGGATTCCGGATGCGGTTGTTCGTCCAAGGCGACGACGGTCCCAACAGCGCCGACTGGCAAGAGCGGATGCTGCGGCGGCGGCAGTCATGATCATTCTGATCATCACGGCGATGACGCCCATGGCGATCCCGCCGTCGTTGGGCATTCGACCGTCGTGGATCCGGTCTGTGGCATGACAGTCGATCCCACAACCAGCAAACACCGTTACGATTATCACGGCAAAACCTACCATTTTTGTTCGGAAGGCTGCCGGACCAAATTCGCCGCGACTCCGGAGCAGTACCTCGATAAGTCTAAGGCCCCGGTGGCGGCGGCCGTTCCGGAGGGCACGATCTACACCTGCCCAATGCATCCCGAGATCAGGCAGATAGGACCCGGTCACTGCCCGATCTGCGGGATGGCGCTGGAGCCGGAAGTCGCGACATTGGATGCTCCGCCCAATCCGGAACTTGCCGACATGACCCGACGCTTCTGGGTGGGACTCGCGCTGGCTTTGCCTGTGGTCGTCCTTGAAATGGGCGGGCACCTAGTCGGCGGACATCGCTGGGTCGATCCGACTTTGTCCAACTGGATTCAACTCGTGTTTGCGACGCCGGTCGTGATCTGGGCGGGCTGGCCGTTCTTCGTGCGCGGCTGGCAGTCGCTGGTGACGCGCAATCTCAACATGTTCACGCTGATCGCGATGGGGACCGGCGTGGCTTACGTCTACAGTCTCATCGCCACCGTCGCACCCAATGTCTTTCCGCCTGCGTTTCGCGGTCATGATGGCGCCGTCGCGGTCTACTTCGAGGCGGCGGCGGTCATCACGGTCCTCGTCCTGCTTGGCCAGGTGCTGGAGTTGCGTGCCCGCGAGGCGACCTCGGGAGCGATCAAGGCCCTGCTCGATCTCGCCCCCAAAACCGCGCGCCTCGTCACCGAGGACGGCACGGATCATGAAGTCCCGCTCGACAGCCTGAATGTGGGCGACAAACTGCGCGTCCGTCCCGGGGAAAAGGTACCGGTCGACGGCGTCATTCTCGAGGGACGTTCATCGGTCGATGAATCCCTGGTGACGGGAGAATCCATGCCCGTCACCAAAGAGACCGACGCCAAGGTCATCGCAGGCACCCTGAATCAATCCGGCAGTTTCGTGATGCGGGCCGAGAAGGTCGGGCGCGATACCATGTTGTCCCAGATCGTGCAGATGGTGGCGCAGGCGCAGCGCTCGCGCGCGCCGATTCAGCGGCTGGCGGATCAGGTCGCGGGCTGGTTCGTGCCGACAGTCATCGTCGCGGCGCTTATCGCCTTCGCCGCCTGGTGGATTTTCGGGCCCGAACCGCGCCTGGCATTTGGTCTCGTGGCCGCCGTAAGCGTGCTGATCATTGCCTGTCCTTGCGCCCTCGGGCTGGCGACCCCGATGTCGATCATGGTCGGCGTGGGACGCGGCGCCCATGCTGGCGTGTTGATCAAGAATGCCGAAGCCCTCGAACGCATGGAAAAGGTCGATACCCTGGTGGTCGATAAAACGGGAACACTCACCGAGGGCAAGCCGAAAGTCGTCTCCATCGTTGCCGCTGCGGGATTTCAAGAAGATGAACTCCTGCGATTGGCGGCCAGCGTCGAACGCTCCAGCGAGCACCCACTCGCCGACGCGATCGTTCGGGCGGCGAAAGAGCGGAATCTGACGTTGATCAATGTGGAGGAATTCGACTCGCCGACAGGCAAGGGCGTGACTGGCAAGGTCGAAGGCAAGACTATCCTGCTGGGCAATGCGGCCTATCTGGAATCGTTGGGTGTCGAGACACAAACATCGGAGCCACAAGCCGAAATCCTGCGCGGTGAAGGTGCAACCGTTATCAATATCGCACTCGATGGAAAGTTGGCGGGACTCTTTGCCATCGCCGACCCGGTAAAGCAGTCGACGCCCGATGCCTTGAAGGCGCTGGCGGCAGAAGGCATCAAGGTCATTATGCTGACCGGCGACAATAGAACCACGGCAAATGCGGTCGCGAAACGGCTCGGCATCTCCGATGTGGAGGCAGAGGTGCTTCCAGACCAGAAGAGCGCTGTCGTCGCAAAGCTGCAGAAAGCGGGCCGGATCGTGGCGATGGCTGGCGATGGCGTGAACGACGCCCCTGCCCTCGCTGCGGCCGAAGTCGGCATCGCAATGGGAACGGGTACCGATGTCGCGATGGAAAGCGCGGGAGTGACTCTTCTCAAGGGCGACTTGATGGGGATCGTTCGCGCCCGCCGTCTCTCCGAAGCGACGATGAGTAACATCAGGCAGAACCTGTTCTTCGCATTCATTTACAACGCTGCCGGAATTCCGATCGCGGCCGGTGTGCTCTATCCGACGTTCGGATTGCTGCTTTCACCCATCATTGCTGCGGCGGCGATGGCGCTATCTTCAGTCAGCGTCGTGGGCAATGCGCTCCGATTAAGAACCACGTCCCTGTGACAACCTGATTTACGCGACGGTAGCACCTTCAAGGAAATGGCAGGTCGTCTGGTGCATCCTTACTTTGCGCAGCAAGGAGACGTGTCAATCTCGCCGGCGCGCACGGCCTGGATTGGCGGACACGGCTCAGAGCCGTAACTGCAAAACACACAACAATCACCGACCTTCGGCTTCAGCCGCGCACCGCATTTTTTGCACTCGTAGAAAAACTGGCAAGCATCCGTTGGCATAGTTTCGGTCGCGCGATGGCCGCAGTTTGGGCAAGTGAGCGTTGATTGAAGTTGCATCGCTGTCACCTAATAAACTTGAGTAGGAATGGCTCAATATAGGGCTCCCAAATAAGTGAGAGCACGACGAACGCAGTACCCAGACTAAGGAACAACCGTGTGCTCCTCCAGGAGGTGCGAGCAGCGCAAGATCCGCCAATCCTGGCGACCGAACGCCGCCGAAGAAATGCGCCCCATGCCGCGAGCAGAACCATCGCGGCGCTGCCCTGAAGAAATAGTCGCCAGTTGGCCAGCACCTCCAGCCCGCTGAATACCGCGCCGCCAGTCCCAAGGCCAGCAAGCGCCAGCGGCAGCACACAACAGGACGATGCGGCAAGTGCGCCAAAGCCAACTGTGGCGCCTATTCCCGCAAGCCAGCCCGAAGCAGGGGTCGGGGTGGTGTCGAAGCGGTGCGCGGATCCGACATCCGTATCTGTTAAGGCCATTGGCTAGTGCTCCTGTTTGGCTTCGGACACTCTGCCGGTAGTTTCGCCCTTTCGGGTGAGTGACAGCGACCTATCTATCAGTCCGACTGCGGGCGGAATCCCTCGCCTGAATCGATAACCATGCTCGCACTGCGGAGGAAATGATGGTGAGCGTCGCTGTGGTTCCGTCGGCCTCACCCTTTTCGAAATCGCCCTCGGTCTGCGCCATGGCGTTGGTGACGTGTGCGAAGCACACCACGGATCGCCGCGCGGCAGTCGCGAATGCGTACAGGGCAGCAGCTTCCATCTCGACGGCAAGCACACCTTGGGCCCGAGCAACTTCGATTGCGGATTCTGTCTCGCGATAAGGAGCATCTGTGGTCCAGGTCGCGCCGCGACGGATGGCGACGCCACGAAGTTGCGAGAGCGCATCTTCGACATGGGCGAGCAGCGTCCCGTCTGGCGCCTCAGCGAACGTAGCCGGCGGAAGATAGTGATAACTCGTTCCCTCGTCGCGCAGCGCACGATCGATCAGGACGAAGTATGGCGTGGGTCCGTTATCGGTGATCTGGCCGGCGGACGTAATACTGACGAGCAGCCGGCAGCCGGAGGCAAAGAGCTGTTCGGCCACGAGCACCGCGAACGGAGCGCCCACGGCGCAGCCGACAATCCCGGCTTCTCCAACGCCATCGAGATCGAAGGTGAGGAGCTCAGTGTGGTAGCAAGCCCACCCCGCGTGGGAGCGACCCGCGCCGACGCGCTTGAGGCGACGGACGATGTCGCCGTCAGGATCGAGCACGCACACCTCGGGCACGGCCAGCAGGGGCAGCTCTTTCTGCCGGCGAGCCTCGCGCAGCAAAGCTTCGGGCCGGAATATAGAGGATGCGGTATAGTCCTTTCCGGAATTAATCGGCCATCCAGCATTCTCGGCCATAGGATCGCTCGTGAGCTGTTCCTCTTTCTCTGTTGAATTGAGGCTCATTTCAGGCCGCGGCTTCGACCGGCAGACCTGCAGCCTTCCATTCCGGATAGCCGTCCTTAAGCCGGCGGACGAGATAGCCGCGCGCCCGCAGCGCCGCAACCGCTTCAAAGGAGAGGACACAATAGGGACCGCGGCAATATGCAATAATCTCCCGGTCCGCGGGAAGCTCGATCAATCGGCGTTCGAGCGCGGCGAGCGGGATGTTGAGTGCGCCGGGAAGGTGACCGAGCGCGAATTCGTCTTCTGGTCGGACGTCCAGCACGGTGACGAGCCCATCCCGCAGCCGTGCGAGCAGGTCCTCCCGTAACACAGGCTCCAGAGCGTCGCGGGCGCGGAAATAGTCTGCCATGACACGTTCCACCTCGGCCACGTTCCGCTCGCCTACGCGGCCGAGCGCCTGCATCAGATCGACCACCTCGGCGTCGCCGGCAAGACGGTAGAGCACTTGCTTGCCGCGGCGATGCGTCTCGACGAGACGTGCACGCCGAAGGATCTGCAGATGGCGCGACGTGTTGGCAAAGTTAAGGTTCGCCCGCACGGAGAGCTGCTCGACGCTCCGTTCTCCCTGAGCGATGTGCTCCAGCAACTCCAGCCTGTGGACGTGACCGAGCGCTTGGGCCACCTCCGCGAGGCTAGCGAAAATCGCCTGTTTTGGTCCGGTGCTTGACACGACCTCTCCTCAATGAAACGTTCAGCAGATCGATTGAGTGTTTCTAGCCCGTTGAAATGAGGAGCACAAGACCATGATCCTTCGTCAGTTCCTGCATCAGGACCCCGTCGGCATCTCCTATCTCTTCGGTTGCGGCGGCCGCGCTGCCGGTGCCGTGGTCGATCCCGTCGGCGCGATCGAACCGTATCTGCGCGTGGCGGAAGCAGCTGGGGTTCGCATTCAATTCGTGATCGACACCCACATTCATGCCGACCACCTCTCCGCGGGCCGACAGCTCGCAGAGGCTGCGGGCGCCGAATATGTTCTTTCCTCGCGGGCGAACGTTTCATTCCCGTTCAAGGCCGTGCGCGACGACGACGTGCTGCCGCTCGGCAACGTCGAAGTCCGGGTGTTGCACACGCCGGGCCATACGCCGGAACATATCTGTCTGCTCGTCAGTGATCGCACACGCGCCGACGAGCCTTGGTTTGTGTTGACCGGGCACACGCTGATGGTTGGCGACCTCGGCCGGACCGAACTCGCCGTCACCGCTGAACAGGGAGCCAGAGATCTCTTCCAGAGCATCCGCCGGCTGAAGACCCTCCCCGATTACGTTGACGTGCTCCCGGGCGCTTATGCCGGCTCGGTCTGTGGCCGGCGCCTTAGCGGCAAGCCTTGGTCGAGCATCGGATTCGAGAAGCGTCACAATGAGGCGTTCCGGATCGAGGATGACTCCGAGTTCGTCCGCTTCATGCTCGCCGAGATCCCGCCGGCGCCTCCCGAGGCAGCTGCGCTCAGGGCCGCCAATTCCGCCTCAACGGCCGCGGCCGCCTGACCATGGCTGAGGCGAAGACTCCTCCGCAGCCAACGGATTCAGCGGTCAGACTTGGGCTGCGTGAGAACTGGCGACAGTTCGCTCTCCTTATCCTGGTCAACGCCTTCGTTGGCGGCATGGTCGGATTGGAGCGCACGGTCGTACCGCTGCTCGGTTCGGAAGACTTCAAGCTCGCCTCGACCACCGTCATCGCCTCTTTCATCGCAAGCTTCGGCATCTCAAAGGCGTTCACGAACCTGGTGTCCGGACAACTGGCGGACAGCTGGGGCCGCAAGCGGGTCCTGATCCTCGGCTGGGTGATCGGCCTGCCGGTCCCCTTCCTGATCATCTGGGCACCGAGCTGGAGCTGGATCGTCAGCGCCAACGTGCTCCTCGGCATCAGCCAGGGTTTCGCCTGGTCGATGACCGTCATCATGAAGATCGATCTCGTCGGCCCGAAATCCCGCGGGCTCGCTGTCGGTCTTAATGAATTCGCCGGCTATCTAATGGTCGGCTTGACCGCCTTCCTGACGGGCTGGATTGCCTCAGAGACGGGAGCGCTTCGCCCGGAGCCGTTCTATCTCGGCATTGGCTACGCCGTGCTTGGACTCGGGCTGTCGGTTCTGCTCGTCCGCGACACCAGCGAGCATGTCCGGCTGGAGGCAGGCAATCATCCGAAAGTCGATCCGGTCGGGTTCAAGGAGGTATTCATGCGCACCTCCTTTCGCGACCGCAATCTGTTCGCCGCCTGCCAGGCCGGACTGGTCAACAACCTCAACGACGGCATGAGCTGGGCGATCTTCCCGCTCTTCTTCGCCGCGCGCGGGCTCGGCGTCGAGCCCATTGGCGTGCTGAAGGCCGTCTACCCCGGTGTCTGGGGCGTGATGCAGACGATCACCGGTCCACTTAGTGATCGCCTCGGCCGCAAAGGGCTGATCGTCTGGGGCATGTGGCTGCAGGCCGCCGCGCTGTTCATGGTCGCCGCATTGAACGGCTTCGGCTGGTGGCTCGGCGCCAGCATGCTGCTTGGGCTCGGCACGGCGATGGTCTACCCGACCCTGCTCGCTGCAATCTCGGATGTCGCGCATCCAACCTGGCGAGCCCGTTCACTCAGCATCTACCGGTTCTGGCGCGACCTCGGCTACGCGGTCGGCGCGCTGCTTGCTGGTTTGATCGGCGATGCGTTTGGTCTTGCCTGGGCGATTGCCGGCGTCGGTCTGCTCACCTTTCTCTCAGGGGTCATCGTGGCGGTCGCGATGCAAGAGGCCAAGGCGTAACGTCATTTCGGCGACGACTTCCGCCTTCCGGGCTCTCTGTGGAACGCTTCGGGCGTTCGACGCCTCGCACAAACCATTCTGTGTGGCAACGTCAGACGAACATCACTCCGAGCACGCTGGATATCCGCGGATCTCGGCGGCACACTCGAGTTCGCGAGCAACCCGCGGACCGGTCAGTGATGCGTCGACGACAAGGCCGAAGCATTCGCGAGGTGCTGAGGAAAACTCGCTTTGCGCTCTTCCATAATCCGACTGAAACTCCATCGACTGCGGCGCTGATATCTCGCCTACCGTGTCGTGTTGGATGGCGTCGAGATAGGATCGTTTCCACTCCAGGATGGAGCGTTCCGTGAGACGAGCCTCTTAAAGAAGGAGAGAAGCGGCCGTTCTAACAAATGATAGGCGCAAATGCCGATAACCGCGCTTCCAACGAAACCGGCGACCACAAAGATGCTTGGCACAAACTGATAGTTCTGTAGACCGAGCGCAAAAACCAGGCTTTTGAGAGCGGCTAAGGAAAGGCTGTGGGTGAGATAGATAGAGTAAGACGCGGCGCCCAACAGAGATAGTAGACGATTATCGCGTGCGGTCGGCTCAAGGCTGACAAATCCCGCAACAATCAGGACGCTCGGCGCTCCCCAGTACAGCAACCTTCGAAAACTAAGATCGGCTGCAGAGTCAGTACCTGCAACGCAAAGCAAGACGACCCCGAGGATGCAGAGCGTAACGCCTAGAGAAGGTCGCGGCAGCAGTTGGTATTGATAGATCAATCCTAGCAAACAGCCCAAAGCAAATTCTAACAGAAGTGGACTGGTATAAGTTATCATCACCGGGTTCGATGACGAGAAAACCTGACCAATCATTACCAGTGACGTGAGAACGGAGAAAACGAGAATTGCTCTATATCGCCCAGACAACAGCAGCGAGAGGGCAAATATCGCATAGAAGAACATTTCAAAATTGAGCGTCCATCCGGCGATCAGAAGTGGCTCAATTTGTCCGGTTCGGGCCGAGATGTGGGGAATGAACAGCAGGGACTTCAGAAGATTCTCGAGCGGCGGGAGCGGCGTTGAATTTCGGAATATGACCCAACTCGAAAATAGCGCCAAGGTCACGCACCAGTAGAGTGGCACGACTCTGACGATGCGGTGCTGGATAAACGAGGCAGGCGTTCGCCTTGCCCCAGTCGTAACCCACATGATGAATCCGCTAATGACGAAAAAGATATCGACGCCGGCGGCGCCAAGCGGCGACCATGTCGAGCCAAAATACTCTGCTGTCATGCCATTCGCGTGGAAGAACACCACCATCATCGCGGCAATGCCGCGCAGATATTGAATACTGGAAAGCTGGGGCTGCACTTCCAACTGGGTCATGGACAAAGGATAAACTCGAAGCATGAAAAAAATCAGAAAATTGCAGCCAATAAAGCGGACATGATGGCCCAACCCTTCATTAACCCTAAACTGCCGAGCATACCTCTCGACCATGAAGCGATTGGCATCAACAGAGACCTGTTTGAACGAACAGAGACGGTGTGACCAATCGCTAGCGCTGACCATCATGGTCACGGCTGCAGTGAAAACTCACCAAATCGTCGACGCCCACGGCATCTTGAAGTCTGGCAATCCGTTCGCCTGAAGCAGACGACCTGCCATAAGAAAGCAGAGTTCATATTCCGTGGCTCACGACCTGATTTTATGAACAGCGCACATTGTCGGAATTTCAATCTTGTCGGGCAACGCCCGGGTTTTCGGCGACATCCTTTAGCGTCACTCCGGCTTCTTTTCTGGAGATGACTTTGCCGCTTCGTAGATATTTTGCGAATACGTCCCAGACTGGCGCGCCCTTTTGCTCGTTGACGGAAGCCCAGCCAGCCACCCGATAGCTCTTGTAAGCCTCGATCGCGCCGCCATTTTCAAGCTTCAAGTCAGATATCCGCCGTCCTACTATTCCCTTTGGTGCGCAGGTGTATGTCATGCCGCCGATGCGGACCATATCGCCACCTTGCTGATAATAGGGATTATCGTTGAAGAGATTGTCGCAGACGTCTTCCATGACGTCCTTGATCTGACTACCGGTCATGGTAAGTGGATAGATCTCCGGATAAGTGATTGCCGTTTCGGTGAGAATGTCCTCCATGGTTATGGACTGACCGGACAGCACCGTCGTTCCCCACCGAAAGCCCGGCGACAAGGCAATTTCCGTATCAAGCTCCTGCCGCAAGGCGTCGCAAATCAACTGATCCATGGTGCCGTTGAAATTTCCACGGCGATAAAGCAGATGATCCGCGGTTGCAATTTTATCTGCATACGCAACGGCATAAGGCGCGCGCAAGCGTTCAATCAGCGCGGTCATTTCCGGGGCCGGCTTGATCAGGTTCGCGAACACGGGGAGCAACGTGTAGCGCACATCGCGGACGTGGCCTTTTGCGAGATCGAGATCGAGTACAGCAAGGAATTTTCCGGCCGAACCAGCATTCGTCACAAGCGTCTTCCCGCCCGGATTCGCGACGCTGACAGGCCGTGGAACGGCGTCATGGGTATGGCCGCCGAGAATAACGTCGATACCGCTCACTTTGCTGGCGAGCTTGAGGTCAACGTCCATTCCGTTGTGTGAGAGCAGAACGACCGCATCTACCTTGTCATTTGCGCGCAAGGAATTGACCAGTTTTTGCAGTTCTTCGTCGCGGATGCCGAACGTCCAATCTGGTGTAAACCGCTTGGGATGGGCGATCGGCACGTACGGGAGAGCCTGTCCGATCACGGCAACGCGGAACCCACCCAGTTCCTTGATCGTCGCTGGTTTGAAAACCCGTCCGGATGCGGTGTCGAACGCCTCGGCGTCATTGAATGCGGCCTCTTCTGTCAGAAACACATTTTGCGCGAGAAATTCGCCTTTGAAGTTCTTAAGGTTGCGACGCAAAACATCTTCGCCATAGGTAAACTCCCAATGCCCCGTCATTGCCTCGATGCCGAGCAGGTTCGCCACCTCGACCATGTCGGCTCCTTGCATGGTATTGGCGAGACCACTGCCCTGCCAAAGATCTCCACCGTCCAGAAGAAGCGATCGCCCGGGTCCGGCTTCGCTGCGCAAGCGGTCAATCAGTGTTTTGAGATTGGCGAAGCCACCCAATTTGCCATAACGTTCTGCCGATTTCTCGAAATCGAGATATGTAAATGCGTGCGCGTTCGCGCTTCCCGGCTCGATTTGAAAGTAGTCGAGAAAGGCGCGGCCAACGAGATGCGGCGGACGGCCCTGCATGACGCCAACACCGAGATTGATGTTCGGTTCACGGAAATGATTTGGTAAAAGCTGCGCGTGGGTATCGGTCATATGTAGAATCCGCGCATTGCCGAAGCGTTCGAGATCGTAAACGTTGGCGTCGCCCGCAGCGCGACCGATGCGTGGCATACCCGTCGATACGACGGCCGCGCTCGCGAATTTAAGCAAATCCCGGCGGCGGAGTTTCATATGTTCCTCCCAACTAGACCTGTCGAGGGTCTACAAAATTTTTGAAGTAGCTAACGTTCTCGCCAATCTTCTCCAGAGAGTCGGCCCCATGACTCAGCATTCTTCGCTTGAAGATTGTCATGCAAGACTCGACAGCACGCCGGCGCCGGCCAGGAGCGCCACCACGATCCATGGCGGCGCCTTCCATACGGTGAGGAGGAGGAAGCCCGCGAGCGCGAGCGCAAAATCGCGCGGCGTCAGGACTGCGCTGATCCAGACCGGATTGTAGAGGGCTGCACCGAGAATGCCGACCACAGCTGCATTGCTACCACGCATCGCGGCCTGAGCGGAGGGGCGCGTGCGCATCGCATCCCAAAACGGCAACGCACCATAGACGAGCAGCATACCCGGAAGGAACACTGCGACGAGAGCAATGGCTGCGCCAGCAAGGCCGCTCGGCGCGGCTCCCATCACGGCCCCAAGATATGCGGAGAAAGTGAAGAGCGGTCCCGGCACCGCCTGTGCCAGCCCATAACCTGCCAGAAACGCCTCGTTGGTAACCCATCCGGGTGTGGCAACTTGCGCCTGAAGCAGAGGCAGCACGACATGACCGCCGCCAAAGACAAACGCGCCAGACCGGTAGAACGCGTCGAACAAGGCGAGCCCCTGGGAACTGGTCGCAGTAACGACGATCGGAGGAATCAGAAGAAGCGCCGCGAAGAGAACGAGCGCGATAATACCTCTCCGTCGCGTAACCGGGAAATTCAGATGCCCGGAAAGCGGCGCGACCTCCCCCTGACAGAGCCAAAGCCCCGCGCAGGCACCGATCGCAATCGCCGCGATCTGTCCGAACGATCCGACGAAAACGACAACGATCGCAACTGCGGAAAGTGCAATGCCAGCGCGGGCTCGATCGGGTGTCAGGGTTCGCGCCATGCCCCAGATGGCTTGTGCGACGACGGCGACAGCGACGAGCTTGAGACCGTGTAGGAAGCCTTCGGCAACCGGTCCTGTGAACACGGCTGCGCCCATCGCAAAGGCGAACAGGATCAGGGCCGACGGCATGGTGAAGGCGAACCACGCGGCAAGGCCACCAAAAAGGCCATTGCCGCGCAGAACACCGAGAGAAAAACCAACTTGGCTGGAGGCAGGTCCGGGAAGAAACTGACACAACGCGACCAGGTCCGCATAGGCTGTCTCGTCGAGCCATTTGCGCCGCACCACAAATTCATCGCGGAAGTATCCGAGATGGGCAATGGGGCCGCCGAAAGACGTCAGGCCTAACTTCAGGAATGCCGTAAAGACCTCCCTGACCCGGCCTTCGGTTGCATCACTGCTCATAGGCGAGCACTGGCGATTGGCGTTAACGCTCCACCGCTTCGCCGATAAACTCCCGAACCCGAGCCTTCGCCAATTTGAGCCCCTGTTTGCCCAATCTGGTAGCCTTGTAGAGTTTTCGCCCGACGCTCCCTTCGCGCTGCACGCGCGAAGTCAGATAGCCCTTGCGTTCCATCGCATGGAGCATCGGGTACAGGGTTCCCGGACTGAGCCGATAGCCGTGGCGTGACAGCTCGTCGATCATCCACTGGCCGTAGATCTCCATCTCTGCCGCGTGGTGCAGGATGTGGAGCCGAATGAAACCGGTGAGGAGATCGTCGAACTTCATTGTCCAGATTCATTTGATTCGATTCCCGATATCGATATACGATATCGGGAGCCGATACTGTAGCCAAGCGTTTCCGCTTATGGTGTAAACCAGAGGAGATCATAATGGCTTCCGTATCCGACAGAAACCCACAACATCACACCCAGAATATGAAAAGGCGCCTTTCCGAGACAGTGACACATCTCCGAGAGGACATTGGCAAAGTGGACGACCCCCAATTGAAGGCCATGTTTGAAACCTCGGCCGAGGTTCTAGGTGGGCTGATCAAGGCATTCGAGGACTATGAAAGGAAGAACGAGGCGGCCTGGCGGAAATAAGTCCTTTCAGGTCGCGCGCGATGGCTATCCCGTGAAAAGCCCCGTTAAACATTATCTAGACTATTGCATTTCGATAGTGCAACTCAGCAGTGGTCGATTTGGTTGCTACGCCGGAGGCTCGCATGACAATGGATCGGCGTCGACTGCTGCAAGCTGGGGGAATTACAGCGCTCTCGGCTGCGCTCCCCGAATTGGTCCAGGCTCAGGCTTCCTTATCGCCCCAAGGCGCAGCAGATCATACGATCCGGATTGGCAATGGGCTCGTTGAACTGGCGCCCGATCGGATCATTTCCACCACCACCTATAACGGGCAGTTTCCCGGGCCCCTTCTGCGCTTCAAGGAAGGCCAGCAGGTCGTTGTCGATATCCATAACGACACCGATACGCCCGAACAACTGCACTGGCATGGGCAGACCATACCGGTGGATGTGGATGGCGCATCCGAAGAAGGAACGCCCTTTGTCCCTGCGCATGCCATGCGCGCCTCCTTGGCCAAGGGCATGCCGCACGGTTTCGAGGTCGGTTACAGCCTGTTCTCGATCAATGGCCGAATATTGGGTCACGGCGACCCAATCCGCGTGAAGGCAGGTGAGCGCGTCTTGTTTCATATCGTCAACGGAAGCGCGACTGAAATCCGGAGCCTCGCCTTGCCGGGGCATAGCTTTGACGTGATCGCATTGGACGGCAATCCCGTTCCCACACCAGCACGTGCGCCGGTCCTGTGGTTGGGAACCGCCGAACGTATATCGGCGATCGTTGAGATGAATCATCCCGGCGTGTGGGTGATGGGCGACCTTGCGGACGACGACCGCACAAGGGGCATGGGCATCGTGATCGAGTATGCCGGGAAAACCGGGAAACCAAAATGGACTAAGCCCGCGCCATACAAATGGGACTACACGCATTTCGGGAAGTCTGATGCCGACGGACCTGCCCCGGATGAAACCATCGAGATGATGTTCACCAAAAAGAACGCGGCCAATCAAGGCTTCAACGAATGGCGCATCAATGACATGGCGTTCTCAATGGACAAAATGGAGCCGATGTTTCATCTGCGTCAAGGGAAACGTTATCGACTTCGCATGCGCAACGCCAGCGATGACATCCATCCTGTTCATCTGCATCGGCATAGCTTCGAATTGACTCGGATCGCTGGCAAAGCAACAGCCGGGATCATGAAGGATGTCGTCATGTTGGGTGGTTATCAGGAGGTGGAAGTGGACTTTGTGGCGGACAACCCCGGCTTGACTCTTTTCCATTGCCACCGACAGCTGCATATGGACTTCGGCTTCATGGCGCTTTTCGATTACGTCTAGCGCCATGCTGTTTAACTCCTACCCGGTGTACCGCCCGGAACGTCACGAGACATTCGTCGCACTCGTTCAAATTAAAGAAGGCGCGTTCTGTAAAAAAATCAACTCGGCGCCAATTTACAATCACGTCCGCCGCAGTCGCCAAGACCGCACTTTCCGGTTGGAATCGTTTGAATGCCTGATGGGTCGGATCGGCTAAAGATGTCGCGCTTCCAGTCTTTATCGAGCCGACAACACCAGACGGCGGGTGATTGTCGATGGTCGTTCAACTGATGCTCTCGGTCGGCACGAGCGGCAACATTATTGGGCAATGTGCTGATTTTGAGTGGTTTGCTCATCCTTTCCGACCTCGATAAAGTGCTGGAAGGTTAGCTCCTTCAAAACCTTCCCCATTCTCTACACGACCTAGCCGGCGGCCATTGGAGTGTGAGGATCGCGAGATATTGCCCCGATGTTAATGAGTGTTCTGGCTTACGTTGGTGCCGCTGTAGCGGAGATCGCAGGATGCTTCACCTTTTGGGCGTGGCTGCGGCTCGGCAAATCGGCGCTCTGGCTGTTGCCAGGTATGGTCTCTCTAGCGCTCTTCGCTTATCTGCTCACTCTTGTTGACAGCGAAGCCGCCGGTCGGACTTACGCCGCATATGGCGGAGTTTACATTTTGGCGTCGATTACGTGGCTTTGGCTTGTCGAGGGGCAGCGACCCGACCGCTGGGACTTGTCCGGCGGTTTCATTTGTCTAGCTGGCGCTGCGGTAATCTTGTTTGCTCCGAGGTCGTAGATTCTATTCCAGCGCAATCAGACCGTGTTGGCGCGACGAAAGGTGCTGAACTGGCGTCGATGAACGGCGTCCTAAGCACCGCATGGCCGTGGGTCGCATCTATCCGGATTTGGATTGGAGGCATAGCTGGCATCGGCGATTGCCATTTCTAAAGCTCGCAGAGCGCTTGCCGAGCGGTTCAGGGACATAATTCCGCAAGTGAATAGGCGTTGATCCACTCGCGGTCGCGCGGAGCTTCGTGGCAGTTATGCACCGCGTTCGGCGCTGACAGACTATCCTCCCTCGGCTCAACGGGGACCTCGAGTCGATGTCAGGGGACTGAGATCCAATCGCGCTGAATGCACGGGATGCTACATGCCAAGCAGTCCGATTCAGGTCGCTAAGATCTTATGATTTGTCGGGGTCAACGATTTCGCGAATTCTGGCACCGACTTGGAATCGCGCCGAATTGCCGTCACCGATTAGAGCACCCCAACGGTGCGACAACGACGCTGTTGCATCATCCCCCTAGGGGGGATACAATTGAGTATGCCACACGGTCATGTCCACGAATCCCATCCGAAAATCGTCAAACGGCTGAAGCGGGCCGAGGGTCACCTTCGTCGTGTCATCGAGATGTTTGACGAGCATCGATCCTGCCTCGATCTGGCCCAACAGCTTCACGCCGTCGAAAGAGCTGTCAGCGAAGCAAAGCGTACGTTAATCTACGATCACGTCGATCACTGCCTCAACACTGCGGCGAACGGAACCGGAAAATCCACGGTGGCCGTCGTCGATGAGTTCAAGGCCATTTCCAAATACCTGTGACGGCTCCCACGCGGGATCCAAGTCGGAAAAGCACCATGGCAAGCCGCTCGACCATCTTTGTTGTCGCGTTCGCGGCAGGAGCCGGGATTTTCGCGCTCGCGCCGGGGCTATCGACGACGGTTCAACGGGCAATCGGGATAGGACCGCAGGCCAACACGGCAATTCCGCCCAAGCCGTCGGCACCGGAGCCGATCTCCGGCCTTCTGCCAATGAACGATGAACAGATCAAGCTCGCGCAGATCGATCTGGTCGAGGTAGGACCGGCAGCAATCGCAAAGCGTCTCGTTGTTCCGAGTTCGATCGTTCCGCATGGCGACCGGATCGCGCACGTCTCGGTCAAGCTGTCCGGCACGGTCGCGGAGTTGCGCAAGAATATCGGCGACGACGTCGTCAAGGATGAGGTGATCGCGGTCCTCGAGAGCCGCGAGGTTGCCGACGCCAAGAGCGAGTACCTGGCAGCCCGCCTGACGAACGATCTGCAACAGGATCTGTTCAACCGGGACCGGCTCCTTTGGGAAGCTAAAACCGGCACCGAACAACAATATCTCCGCTCCCGCAACGCCGCTGCGCAGACCAGCATGAGGGTCAATATCGCGCGGCAGAAGCTGATGGCTCTCGGCCTCGCCGAGAGCGAGATCAAGGCGCTTCCGGATGCGCCGGAGGCCCGCCTGCGGCGGCAGGACGTCGTGGCCCCGATCACCGGGCGCGTCGTCGAACGCAAGGTCGAGCTTGGCACGGCGGTCGGCCGCGACAATCTTGAAACGGAACTGTTCGTCATCGTCGACCTCAGCCGTGTCTGGGTGGAATTGTCGGTGGCCTCCTCCGACCTTCCTTTGATCCAGGAAGGGCAATCGGTCAAAATTTCCGCGCGAGGTCTTACCAAGACAACCATCGGCAAGATCGTCTTCGTGAGCCCGCTGGTCGACAAGGATACGCGCACGGCGCGCGTCGTGGCTGAAATCCCCAACGCTGAGCGGACCTGGCGTCCGGGATCGTTCGTCACCGCGGCGATCGCCCTCAACGAGCGGACCGTGCCCGTCGTCGTGCCCGCGACCGCAATTCAAAAGTTGGAAGGCCAACCGATCGTATTCGTCCGGACCAAAGACGGCTTCGAGAAGCGGGACGTCGTGCTTGGCGAGAGAGAGGATCAAGCCCTCGAGATCGTGTCCGGCCTGACGCCCGGCGAGGCCATTGCCGCGACGAACACGTTCTCGCTCAAGGCCGAGCTTTCGAAGCCAAGGGACGAGGACTAAGCGATGATCGAACGCATCATCGATTTTTCGGTCCGGCGCCGATGGCTGGTCCTACTGATCACGCTGGCGGCGGTCGTATCGGGCTTCTGGTCCCTGACCAAGCTTCCGATCGATGCGGTTCCCGACGTCACCAACGTCCAGGTCCAGGTCAACGCCGTGGCCCCGGCGCTGACGCCTGTCGAAATCGAGAAGCAGGTCACCGTCGCGCTGGAGACGGTGCTGGCCGGCACGCCCGGTTTGGAATCGACGCGGTCCTTTTCGCGAAACGGTTTTGCCCAGATCACGGCCGTGTTCACCGACCGCACGAACATCTACTTCGCGCGCCAGCAGGTCTCGGAACGTATCAACGAGGCCAAGGCCAATCTTCCGCCCGGTGTGGACATCAAGCTTGGGCCGATCTCGACGGGTCTGGGCGAGATCTACTGGTGGGCGGTCGAGTACGCCAAGCCTGGCGCAATTGCGCCGGTGCGCGACGGGCAGCCCGGATGGCAATCCGACGGGACCTACCTCACGCCCGAAGGTGAGCGCCTGACCGACGATTTTCAGCGCACCGTATATCTGCGCACCGTACAGGACTGGATCATCCGCCCGCAGATGAAGACGGTCCCCGGGGTGGCTGGCGCCGACGCCATCGGTGGCTTCGTCAAGCAGTTTCAGGTGCAGCCCGACCCAACGCGGCTGATCAGCTTTGGACTGTCGCTCGACCAGGTAATCGCGGCCATCGAGGCCAACAACGTCAGTCGCGGCGCCAACTACATCGAACAAAATGGCGAAGGTTACGTGGTACGCGCCAGCGGCCGCGTCGAAAATATCGAAGACATCTCGCAGATCGTCGTCGCCACGCGGGCCGGCGTGCCGGTCCGCGTCAAGGATGTCGCCGACGTCGCAATCGGAAAGGAATTGCGCACCGGCAGCGCCAGCGTCAACGGCCGCGAGGTTGTCCTTGGAACGGCGCTGATGCTGATCGGAGGCAACAGCCGCACGGTCGCGGCGGCGGCGGATGCGAAGATCAAAGAGATCAGCCGCACGCTTCCGCCCGGCATCTATGCCCACACCGTGCTCAACCGCACGCAATTGGTCGATGCCACCATCGAGACTGTCGCCACCAACCTGGCGGAAGGCGCACTGCTCGTCATCGTCGTGCTCTTTCTCTTGTTGGGCAACCTGCGGGCTGCCGTGGTGACCGCGTGCGTCATCCCGGTCACCATGATGTTGACCGCAACGGGCATGCTGCAGGGCAAGATCAGCGCCAATCTCATGAGCCTGGGCGCCTTGGATTTCGGACTGATCGTGGACGGCGCCGTGATCATCGCGGAGAACTGCCTCCGCCATCTTTCCGAGCGCCAGCGCGAGCTTGGGCGGGCGCTGGCGCTGGACGAACGGCTCCAGACCGTCAAGGAATCGGCCATCGAAATGATCCGGCCGACGGTCTACGGCCAGCTCATCATCATTCTCGTCTACGTGCCGCTGCTGACGTTCACGGGCGTTGAGGGCAAGACGTTCGAGCCGATGGCGCTGACGGTCATCATCGCGCTCGTCGCGGCCTTCGTCGTCTCGCTGACGTTCGTCCCGGCCATGGTCGCGCTGACCGTCACCAAACCTGTCAGCGAGCAGGAAAACGCCATCATCCGCACGCTGAAGGCCGGCTATGCGCCGCTGTTGACGCGGGTGATCGCGTCACCGCTGCCGGCCATCGGCGTTGCCGCGGTTCTGTTCATCGCCGCGGGTTTGCTGTTCACGCGGCTGGGACAGGAGTTCACGCCGACGCTGGACGAAAAGAACATCGTGATGGAGGTCAAGCGTGTCCCGAGCACGTCCATAACCCAATCGCAGGCGATGCAACTCCAGATCGAGAGCGTCGTCAGCAAATTTCCCCAAGTGGCGTTCGTGTTCTCCCGCACCGGAACGCCGGACCTCGCCGCCGACCCGATGCCACCGAGCGCGTCCGACACCTACATCATCGTCAAGCCGCAGGCCGAGTGGCCCGACCCGTCGATGACGAAAGACGATCTCATCAAGCAGATCGAAGCGGAAGCCTCGAAACTTCCGGGCAACAAGCTGGGCTTCTCCCAGCCCATCGAAATGCGGTTCAATGAGCTAATCGCGGGCGTACGCGAGGATCTGGCGGTCAAGGTCTTCGGCGACGATTTCGAGGAGATGCAGCGGACCGCGGGCAGCATCGCCAGTGTGCTGCGCCGCATCGACGGCGCCCAGAACGTCAAGGTGGAAGAGACCACCGGTCTTCCGTTCCTGGAGATCAAGATCGACAAGGCCGAAATCGCCCGCCGCGGCCTCAGCCTGCTCGCGGTCCAGGATGTGATCGAAGCCGCGGTCGGCGGCCGGGTTGCCGGGCTGGTGTTCGAGGGCGATCGGCGTTTCCAGATCATCGTCAGGCTGAACGATGCGCTGCGCAACGATATCGCGGCGCTGGAAAACCTGCCGGTCCAATTGCCGCGACTGACTGCAAATGCCGCCGTGGCGTCCGTGCCCCTTCGCGCTCTGGCGACCTTCGAGCAAACCGAAGGCGCCAACCAGATCAGCCGCGAGAACGGCAAGCGGCGTGTCGTCGCGACGGCCGAAGTCCGTGGACGGGATATCGGATCGCTGGTTGCCGAGGCACAGGCGGCCGTTGGCGAGAAGGTCAAACTGGCACCAGGGACCTGGCTCTCCTGGGGCGGGCAGTTCGAGAATTTCTCCGTCGCCCGGCAGCGTCTGATGTTCGTGGTCCCCGGCTGTTTCCTCTTAATATTTCTGCTGCTGTTCGGTGCCCTCGGTTCGGCGCGGGACGCGCTTCTGGTCTTCAGCGCGGTGCCCCTCGCGCTCACGGGAGGCATCGCTGCGCTATGGTTGCGCGGCATGCCATTCTCGATCTCGGCCGCCGTCGGCTTTATCGCACTCTCCGGGGTCGCGGTCCTGAACGGATTGGTGATGCTCAGCCAGATTCGAAGACTGATTTCGGAAGGTGTGGGTACAAGCGCGGCCATCAGCCAAGGCGCTCTGACACGGTTTCGTCCGGTCATCATGACGGCATTGGTCGCCTCGCTCGGCTTTGTGCCGATGGCGCTTGCGACGGGTACAGGGGCCGAGGTGCAGAAGCCGCTGGCGACCGTAGTGATCGGCGGGCTGTTGAGCGCGACACTGCTTACCTTGCTCGTCTTGCCGGCGCTCTATTCCTACTTCGCGTCCGTCGAAAGCCAGACAAAGTCCGACCGTGCGTTCGCTCCACGCCGGGCCGCCGAATAGACCTTGAAGGTACCACATGCTGACGAAAATACAGGATTGGTTCGGTCTGTCGCCGCAACGGCAATCAGTTGACCTCGGTCACGGGCATGACGACGGCCGGGGCCATGGCCACACACACGGTACGATAGACCCCACCATCGCGACGACAACGCGGGGCATCTGGGCTATCAAATGGTCGTTCATCGTGTTGGCGATCACGTCCATTCTCCAGCTTGGAGTCGTTACGATTTCGGGCAGCGTCGCGTTGCTCGCCGACACGATCCATAACGTCGGAGACGCGGTGACCGCAATCCCTCTCTGGATTGCTTTCATGTTGGCACGCCGCAAGCCGAGCAAGACGTTCACCTATGGTCTGGGGCGCGTCGAGGATCTGGCGGGCGTGATCATTGTCGCGATCATCCTGTTCAGTGCCGTCTTCGCCGGCTATGAGGCGATCGAGCGCCTGATCCATCCGCAGAGTATTGATTTCATTCCGTGGGTGGTTGCCGCCGGCATCATCGGATTCATCGGCAACGAAGCCGTGGCGGTATTCCGCATTCGGGTCGGGCGCGAAATCAACAGCGTGGCTCTCATCGCCGATGGTTATCATGCGCGCACCGATGGTTTCACAAGCCTGGCCGTCGTCGCGGGTGCGATCGGCGTTTGGCTAGGATTTCCGCTTGCAGACCCCATCGTGGGTCTCCTCATTACGATCGCCATCTTCGGCATCGTCTGGCAGTCGTCCAAGGCGGCGTTTGTCCGGATGCTGGACGGCGTCGATCCCGCCATCACCGACGAAGTCATACACGCTGTCGAGCATGTCAAAGGTGTCCGCCGGATTCTTGAAGTCAAGGCACGTTGGCTTGGACATCGCCTGCTCGCTGATATCGGCATCCAGATCGACGCCGACATGACGATGGCCGACGCCGACCGTTTGGCGGACAACCTCAAACATGAGCTGTTCGAGCATATTCCCGGCCTCAGCGTGGCCAACGTTCGCGTTTCGTCGCGATTTGCCGGCGATACGGTGGCGCCCGCGAACCATCATGCGCCGGAGCCGTTCCAGGTGCGGAGCCATCTGGCGGAAGGAGCGCTTTCGATCGCGAGCACACCGGCGGGCGAGCGGATGCGGCTCACCTTGAATCGCCCCATTGATGGATTGAACGCCGTCGTAGTGATCGCGCGCGCCGGCCTTGCCGAGACGCTTGTGCTTTCTCCATCTTCGTCGAGTCCTTCAATGCTCGAAAGCACGTCCGCGCCCGCCGAGCCGCATGAATTCGACGCGCGGCTTATTCTGTCGATAAATGGCGAAGAGGACGTTCAGGAATTTCGTATGGAGGAGCCGGCGGGCCACGGTCATTGAAACTCCGAGCAGCCGCCCGCTATGCAACTTGGGTATCCGCCTAGCTAAGACGTCGGCTCAGGCCTCGCCATTCCGGTTGCTGAACCGAACGCCGAGTGTCGGGAATTCCGGACGGCGACGCCACCCAAGCGACGCGCCGGTTGCCGAGTGGTTGCGCACCGTGCAGCTAATCGCCCCTCCCCCGAAGGAAATCGTCGCGGCCTTCGGGATCCGGTGGCGCGGCGCCGATCTATTGTCATCTTCCATCCAACATCCTCCGCTTCCTCCGGCCGACCAACGCTCGCCTTCGGCTCAGTGCTTGTGTTCGCCCCTCTGCGCAGTCTGCATCCCGGCCCCGGCCTTCCCGCCTTTATCCGGTTTCTTATCGCCGCCCTTGTTCATCGACTCCATCTCTTCGTCCGGCGGTGCCCTCGCCACCACGTCCTTGTAGTGCTCTGCGGACAGGCCGGGCAGCTTGGTGACGAAAGCGACGATACTCCAGATGGCCGCATCATCGTGCCCGAGCCCCCAGGCCGGCATGCCACTCATCTTCAAGACATGCTTCGTGACCCAGAACGCCGTCTTTGGATCGATGCGCTGCTCCGTGAGATTCGGGGGCTTCAGGTAGAGGCCGGGCCGGATTTCAGAATCCGATTGCTCCGGCGCAAGATGGCAATTCATCCGCCTCGCCGTGATCAACCGCTATTCGATCCTGCTGTCGGGCGGGACGAGCTCGGGCAAGACCACGTTCGTGAATGCGATCCTCAAGGAAGTGCCGGTCGACGAGCGCATCATCACCATCGAGGATACGCGGGAGATCAACCCGGTCCAGAAGAACTACCTGCCGCTCATTGCCTTCAAGAGCGACCAAGGAGAGCGACAACATTTGCCGACATGGGTCGTCGACAGTTTCAATCAATATATCGCGCTCGAGCCGGAGACGCGCAACAGCGCCGTCTTCAATGTCAACATGGCGATGTCGCTCTGGAACAACGGGCTGATTTCAGCGGCAACGGAGACCTCAGACTTCGACATTCGCGAGCTACGCCGCCGGCCGATGACGATCTTCATCGGTTGCACCATCGCACAGTTATCGATCTTCCGACCGCTGATCCGCATCCTGTTTCAGCAGGTCCATGATCTGATGATGGTGAAGATCCCCCGCGAGGACGAGCCACACCAAGTGCTGCTGATGCTCGACGAGTTCTATCATGTCGGAAGGATGGACTCGCTGATCTCGAAGATCACGATCAGCGCCGGCTATGGCTTCCGCATGGCCATCATCATGCAGGACATTGCGCAGCTCGATGAGCTCTACGAACACGCGCATCACGACGGTGTCCGGTTCCCAGATCAAGCTGTTCATCCAGATCAACGACCTCGTGACGTCGGAGTTCGTGTCGGAGGTGCTGGGCGAGACAACGCAGGTCTACCAGACACCAATCCAGCGGCCCGGGCAGGGGATATTCGCGCCGCGCGTCTGGTCTCCCCACTACACGCCGCGGCCGCTGCGCAGCCCGCTCGAGCTGCGCGAGATGTCGGCACGGCGTTCAATCCTGCTGGTGAAAAACTCGCGATCGTTCGAACTGACCAAAATCCGACACTAGACGCCCACGCTGGCCGCAAAGAAGGACGACCGTCGCGCCGCCGTTGTCTCAACGGTGCGTCAAAACTCCTGTTATATTCATGGGAACGTCACGGCGCTTGGCACCGCGGGTCGTCATCCACGCCTGCGTGGAGCCGTGCGGCCACCGGGCGTTTCGAGAGGTCGTTAAGCTCAAGCGGTGCGTTGACTCACTCATTTTTTGCAGGTGCCCCGAGTGAGGAGCTCTGGCCAAGCACGACGCCATTCACCGATTGGCCATACATCGACATGGGTGAGTCGTGATACTTCTTGCGGGTTTCGGCAACCGAGCCCGAGAATCGCGGATCCTGAGGACGCTCCTGGCTATCGATAAAGGTCGCCACGTCCCAGGCTTCCTGATCGCTGAGCGTGTTGCCCTGGCTCAGCGGCATGTTCGCTTTGATAAAGCCGGCGGCATTCGTAATGGAGCTCATGCCGGCTCCCCAGTTGTACGAGCGCGCTCCCCATAGGGGCGGAAACACCACCGTGCCGTCGGACGAGTTTTGTCCCTGCCCCGTAACTCCATGGCAGACAGCGCATTTTTGCACATAGACCTGCTCCCCGTGACCATAGTCGAGCTTGGCAGGCTTCGGTAGTTTCGGATAACCGCGACCGGGCAAATCGACGCCGGTCGGCGCACCCTTCGCCAGGAAATAGGCATAGGTTTCGATGGCGACGAGAACGTTGTCGCCCAAGGGGGGCGCCTTCCCGTTCATGCTATAACGAAAGCAGCCCTGTACTCGCTGCTGAAATGTGTTCACATGACCGTTCTTGTCGCGGTACGCCGGATAGGCGACGTATGCGGCCCAGAGAGGCGCGGAGTTCGCGAGCCGGCCTCTGTCGATATGGCAGTTCGCGCACTGAAGCGCGTTACCGACGAATTCCTTGGCATTGTTCTGAGTATCATGGAAAATATCCGAGCCGAGCCTGACCATTTTGCCGAAATCGTCGTCGGGTATTTCGTCGTCGCGCGGAGGCGTGAAGACCTGCTTCGCCTGCGCGCCCTTGTCAGTCGCATTTGTGTCCTTCGTTGATGTCCCCGCGGTCTTCGGGTTTTCTGGCCGCGGAAGCGAATAGCCGACAAATCCGGCCAGCCCGAGAAAGAGCAAGCCCGCTGCCCAGGTTTGCGGGTTGGGTCGGCTTTCGCTCATGGCTTCGTTCCTTTCTGCCCTGCAGATGCCGAAGCGACTACTGGCAGGCTGGCATAGTATGCGCCGACCGCGGCCATCTGCGCTTCATCGAGCTTGCTCGCGATCCCGTCATCAAATTCAACGGATCGTTGCCGCGCTTTCCTTCCTTCCACGCTTTCAGCTCTTTTACGATATATTCGGCGGATTGGGCGGCCAGCTTCGGAAACGAATCACCAACACCTTGTCCGGCCCGGCCGTGACATTGCCCACAGCCCGGCAAGCCCTTGGACCAATCTCCTCGCAGCGCGAGAGCAGCACCTATGGCGAGGGTCTTGTCATCCGGCTTTTTCGGCTCCTGCACTTTGGGGGCCGACAATGCGCCGTAAAAGGACGCCACCGCTCCGCGCTCGTCCGCGCCAAGCGCCTTGGCGATGGGGTGCATGGTTTCACTTTCGCGTTTTCTGTCGGCAAAATCGTTGAGCTGGCGCAGAAGATATCCGCTATCAAGTCCGGCAAGCCTCGGATAAGCGGCATCGAGCCGCCCCTCGCCTTGATTGCCATGGCAGGCGGAACAGGCAGGCGCCCCCTTATCGTTGCCATTCGCTGCTATGCCGCTGCCGTCCGCCGCAATCGCGGTCGCGATGAACAGTCTTGCCAGCAAGATCATGAAACAGCCAGCCGAGACTAGCGCGAGAAGGTTGACAGACGTCGTCGACCGAGCAGGCAAGTTCTCGGGAGCTTCCGCGCATTCCGCTGCCCTTTGATCCCCGGATGGTGGTAGCGACTGGAATGCCAAAATGTATGTCCCGTAAGTCCTGCGATTTCATCACACAGGAATAAACCGCCCCAGACCCTCGTTCGGATGAGTTGATTGCCTCCGAAAATAGTCTTGTAGTGCATTGATCGCCTTGACCGGCAAGTCTTGCCGATTCCGACCAAATTTCTGAGGCACACCTTGGGCGGTCACGAAGGCTGCTTTGTAGCTGTGGTCCGCCGCTAGGGCCGCGTCTGCCGTAAAGATGTGCTCGATTCGATGGCCCGGAGGATTTTCAAGCTTGCCGTAGATGGTCAATCCCCTGAAGCGCTTGAGGTAGCCGCCCATCTGCCCGAAAGGATCGGCTGAAAATGTCCGCTCTAGGCTCTCCTCCATCATCTCTTGGATTTCCACGCCGGTAAGGTCTACGGTCGAGATCGGCGGATTGCTCGGAATGATATTCCAGAGATCGTTCATGGTAACCGGGCCTGGTGGGACCGGTGCACCATATCGCCAACCATTTGAAAATGCGATATCCGTTTCCCCGGCTTTCGCAGCGGCCGCAAGGAGCACATCGTCCATCGACGCGGAAAGGATCGTGTCGCGGTGCAATCCGATAGGTGTATTGCCGACAATCTCTGCCAACATGGCGCGATGGGACTCATTACTTCGTCAACAAGGCGCTGCATCACCGGGTCCGGCTCTATAGCATCGCTGACGGAAATAAGCTGATGCTGTACATCAGAAATCCTTCCGTCGGTTACGTTCAGGTCCAGCCGTCCAACAAAGGATCCATGGCAACCGGACTGAATGATGAGTGTGTTCCCGATCCGGGCGGGGCGTTCGAGCCGGTTGTGCGTGTGACCGCTGACGAGGATGTCGATGCCCTTAACGGAGGCCGCGAGTTTGACATCTTGAGGAAAACCCAAATGCGACAATACGACAATCAGGTCGACTCTCTCGGCGCACTTTAGCCGATTGATCTCTGCAGGTAGCTCATCTAGACCCAAGGTGAAGCGGAGGCCCTCGCTGAAATGTGGCGGCATGCTTTTGTCAAGGATTGTAGCTGCGATTCCGATCACGCCGACGCGCAGTCCGGCGCACTCGAGAGCCACGGATGCGGGAAAAGCTCGATCACCGGTCGCCTTGTCGTAGCAGTTGATGGCGAGCATCGGGTGGTCAAGCCGATCGACCACCTTGCGGAAGTGCGCGGGCCCCAGGCAAACTCCCAATGCGCCGTCATAGCGTCGAGTTTCAGCGCGTTGACGAGCGGGATCAAAGCTTCACCGCGACTTACGGCGGCGGGGTATGTCCCATGAAACGTATCACCATTGTCGAGAACCAAGACATTGCCAGGATTTTCACGACGCGCGGAATTTAACAGCGAAGCGATTCGCGCGTATCCTCCGAGCGTGGGGTAAGACGCTTTGCTTCCGCTCCAGACAAGCTCTGGATGGGGTTCCAGGTAGCCATGTGTGTCGTTGATCTGAATAACTGTCAGATTGCAGGATTGTGTCATTCGACCTCCGCTACGCTGGCGGAGCTTGCTTGGCTCCAATGTCTGCAATTACTTCCTGCAGCGCAGCGCGGACGCTTGCTGCAATTCCAGCGAGCTTGGGGTTCTCGATTGCTTGCATAGACGCTACCGGATCCACAGCTGAAATTTCAGTACGACCCGAATCACGCTCTTGCAGGACAACATTGCAAGGAAGCATGGTGCCGATTTTATCCTCAGCCTGGAGCGCTTGGTACGCCATTTTTGGGTTGCAAGCGCCCAGGATACGGTAAGGATGAAAGTCCACATCCAGCTTCTTCTTTAATGTTTGCTGCACATCAATCTCGGTGAGCACACCAAAACCATGTTTCTTCAAGGCTTCGGTAGTCGCAGAAACGGCGGCTTCCATCGGCAAATCGACAGTCTTAGAAAAATGGTAGCTCATGAGCGTTTCTCCAGGCGCGGTAAAATATGCGGGGTTAGCTTCGCTGTTAACGCCGTTCGACAGCTAAGGTTCACTGACATCGCGAATGGCTCGGGTCGAACGACAGCACGCCTACCACTAGCCGCGTTCAGTCGGCGGCAGCAGCACCGGCCGTCGCGGTGACTCCAGCCGCGACCGAGAGCTATTTCCTAGCTCGCCTTCGCACGATTCGTAGCACTCCCGTCCACAGTAGGTTCAACGGCTAAAGCTAACGCGCGGTCGATTGCAAATCGCACCCGATCCGTTAAAGGCGAAATGAATCAACGCGCCAAGGATAGCTATATTCTTGAACAACGGCCCGGCGTGGCCGGGAGCCACGTGCAGCGTAATCGTAATCGGCACCAGAGTCATGAAAAGCGCGACGGACGACAGCCGGGTCATAAAACCGATAGCAAGCGCGACCCCGGCCGGAACGAAAATAGCTCCGGAAACCCAGAGCAAAACAGATGGATTGCCGATCGTGTTGATTGTATTTGCCCACGGCGATTCAGCTATCCGCTCAAGCATCTGACGATGCTCCACGAAATGTCCGAGCCCGCCAACGATGAAAATGAGGCTGAGGCAACCGCGAAAAATGAGGTCCGAGAAAGCTTGAGTTTGTTTTCGAGAACGCTGTAATTGCGCAATAAATGTCACTCTTCAATCTTTGAGATGAACGGCCCAGGCGCACGCCAATTAACGCTCTCGTTTATCGGCCAGAGGACAGGTACTTGGCGAGCGCTGCACCTGCCAACACCACACCACGATGACGACAATCCATGTGAGGCCCATGCCAAACATCATTCCTCCGCCTGTACCGTCCATCATTGTCTTGGTCCTTCTGTTTAGATTGCACTAGTACGTCACGATCCGACTCACGCCGCGCTTTCGGTTTCGCCGCCCGCCTTTTGCATCGCCGGGAATCCACCGGCTACATGCGAGACGTTGGCGATACCGATGCTCTTGAGCGTCTTCGCAGCCAGCGCTGATCGGTTGCCGGAAGCACAATAGAGCACCAGCCGCTTGCCGTGCTCAACGGCTTGACATGGGTTGGGCTGTTGGGTCGGCATGGAATTCTAGGAATCCGCGTGAGGCATGCACCGATCCCTTGAGAACGCCAGTCTTGCGTCGCTCGTTGGTTTCCCGGACATCGACGAATACCACATTCGGGTCGTCCATCAGTTTCACGCGGCGTCCGCCGAAAGCGTCTCGACCTCCGCCGTGGCCTCGGCGACGATTCTTTTGCGCTCTTAATGTTCATGGAGGTCTCCTTCATTCCAGGCGCGCTTCGAGCGCCCAGGGATTGAGATAACGCCGGCCGTTCGACTCTGGATCGGGCAGCCGACCGCCTCGAATGTTCACTTGAGGGATTGCAATATCAGTTTCGGCATAGGCAGTTTCTGTCACGAGTCTGCCGAAGCGCCACGAACTCAGCTTCGTCTTCGCCTCTCTAAGGTGATGTTTTCGATTTCTGCTGTCCCACCGTACTTTCCCAGCGGCTGCGCCCGCCTGGCATGTATCGTGTCCGTGAAAACCTGTGTCCTTGGCAACGCAAAGAATCTATGGTACTTCTCCAAAGTGCGTGCGCATCCCACCCGGAAAATCGGCGCGTGCCGTTCCGAAGTCTGGTTGGACAGGTGTCATGAACGAAGATTGCATCTCCGACACCGTAGGCGATCGAGGCAAGCGTATGCCCCGGCGTAAACATCACCTCGACATCACAACTGCCGATTTTGAACCGCTCGCCGCGACGACAGCTTGTCCCATTGCGAGCCGTCGTCGGAAGGTGTCGGATAATTGTAGATTCTTTCCAGAGCTTCTGCACTTCGACGACCTTTTCGCCGATCCGGTCTGGACGCCCGTTTTGCCCCTGAGATAGGCCGCTGCCGAGAATGGTCGGCATGCGGATGCTGTCGAGAATCCATTCGAGCGTGGTAGCCCTCGTTCCGCACATGACGATAGCTCATCGGTCGACCACGTAGCTGTTGAACCGGACTTTCATCAAATCGAGAACAGGGTCGATGATGGCGCAGTGCCGGGTCTCGGGATCCGCGACAACGTACTGCACACTGAAGGTGCGTTTGTCGAAGAACCCCTTGACGATTGGACGCCCCTGCAACGCTGACTTCACCATGCAACCGTCCTTTCCTGGAGATAAGAGATGTTCAAGCCGCGAACAGCGTCACCGTTCCGCGCGCGACGACGTAGAGGCCGACCAGAATAACCAGGCCAGCGAACGTCAGATTGAGTGACCGCTTCCTTGCTGCGAGCGCTTTTCCGAACGCCACACCGGCGACGCCGCCAACCAGGCCGCCGAGAACGAACAGGCTGGCAATCGGCCAGTCGATCATTCCGGAGATTGCATAGCTCGCTGCAGTTGCTGCCCCGAATGCTGCGACGGCAACGAGAGAGGTGCCGATCGCCATCGTCAGGGGCATCCCGGTCGCAAGCATGAGGCCGGGCACGATCAGGAAACCGCCTCCAATTCCGAAGAAACCCGACAACAGTCCGACCGCAAAACCGATGCCCAGCAGCAGCGGTAAAAGCTCGCGTGCCGTTGTCATCGACAATCGCACCTCCGGATTCCCCGCCGTACTGCGGCTGCGCAGCATGGTGATTCCCACGATGATCATCAGCGCGCCGAACAGGACCAGGAGTTTCTGCCCATCGAGCGCTTTGGCCACCGTAGAGCCCGCAACCGCCCCGAACACGCCGGCTGACGCAAAGACGGCCGCACAGCGCCACTTCACATTTCCGGCGCGGGCATGGCTCACCACGTTGCCGAGTGCGCTCAGTGAGACCGCAATAGCACTTGTGCCGATAGCGACATGTGGCGACGTGACCCCGACAGCGTAAACCAGAAGAGGAACTGCGAGGATAGAACCGCCGCCCCCGACAAGGCCGAGCACCAGACCAACAATTCCGCCCGAAATCGTTGTCGAAATGCCGACGGGAAAGTCCATCATGGCTCAGCAACGCTCCCTGTTACGCCTGAGCCATTCGATTCCACGGAGCAAACGCGAGAATTCGGGCCATAACGCAGGTGCCGGTGCTCCCGGCGATGACCAGACCGGCGCCGACGAAATCCCGATAGGGCGTAGAATCCCGGATGCAGCAGCGCGCCCAAACCAACGCCAAGAATCACGAGACTGCCTGCCGCGATCTGCACCTGCCGCATTATTTCGATCGGCCGGCGGGTATCCTTGAGAACCGGCAGCCCGGCCGCTTTCCAGGCGTTCAGTCCGCCACGTAGAATGTGTGCGTCGCCGCCGGCAGCGACCGCGAGCTTTTCCGCCGCTGCACCGGTTCGGCTTCCTGACCGGCAGTGAAAGATCAGCAGCTGCGCCTCGTGCCGATCCAGCGGAACGGTAAGGCGGGACAATGGAACAAGCTTGGCATTTGGGATACGCTCGCGCGCATGTTCGTCCGGTTCGCGCACGTCGATGAGCAAGGCCCCCTCTTCATTGATCAAGCGCAATGCTTCCTGTGGATCATGATGTGTGGTCATTTGTGTTTTCCTGATTTTCTGACCGGCTTACAAAACAGCCGATGAAGCGTCGCAAAAAGCTCTTCAATCCGCCCGTCCGCGATTCGGTACCAAACCGTGTGGGAATCTCGTCGAAACGTGACGATTCCCTCGTCGCGCATTTTCGCAAGATGTTGAGACAGCGCGGATTGGCTAATGCCGACTGCATCGACGAGGGAACCCACGGTCGCTTCGCCGTATTCGACCAGCTGGCAAAGAATCATCAACCGACGCTCGTTCGCGAGCGCACGGAGAATGCCCGCCACTTCCATGGCGCTTTTCTCAAAGTCCGCGAGATTCAGCATAGTCGTCACTATGTCACTTGCATGCATTAGTAGTTGCTAATTAGTGTTTATGATATTAATTCAAGAGGCCTCGTGCAGATGCCAGTCCGGATACTCTATTCGCGTCACGGAAGGTGGCCGAAACAGGCCTTAAATGCGCGTTAGCCGCAAAGGGACGCCCGGTCGATATCTCGGATGACCGTTGGGTTCTTCTCCCGCGATTGAGCCCAGGGTTCTGATATAATATTAGATTTGCTAATTTTTCGGCCGCCATATCTGTTTCTCATCAGCACGTAGGCGTTCGAATGACATCCATTGAACCGCAGGCGTACCGATGAAATTCAACCGCCGATCCTTTCTTGCCGGTGCTGGGGTTATCGGCGCAGGCGCCTTCACGTCCTATTATGCCGATTGGACCGGCGGATGCGGCAGCGGAACGGCAGCCCCTGCGGATGCCTCCACTTATTGACGCGCGGAAAGAAGGCAACGCGGTTGCGCTACACGTGCAAGCGGGCACGACTGAATTCTTT